>QKIB01000127.1 GCA_003249785.1 Acholeplasmatales bacterium | reverse complement strand
GTCATCACATGAGTGATTTGTTTGATTTGGTTAGTAAGAATAATTAATTTCTCATTATAAATAATTTTTTTATCGCCTTTTTTTAAAAAAGCTACTATCTATTTAAGATAATAGCTTTTTTTCTTTATACTCTCTTAAAAGGTGTATAACTATGATTAACACCTGTTTTAGGTTTTACAATCAAATGTGATTTTGGTTTTAATGTAACCCTGATGAAACCTGCCCAGAATTCCACTACTTTTCCTTCACCATGAATGGTTTCAAATGATGAATGATTCATCAGTTTTGAATCTGGAATCAAAACATCTTCAGTGACTTTTTCATCAGTTGGATTAATGAAGACTAATACCGTTTCATCAACTCGATCAGTCTTTCTTTCATACGCTAACAATTGTTCTGCTTTGGTAACAACCAAATCGCCGATACGTAAAGCTCTTTGTTCATGGTGCATTTTGATAAGCGATTTAGTCCATTTGAGCGTTTCATTTTTATCGTTCACTAAATCCCAACGCATCGGTGCTCTACATTCTGGTTCTGGTCCACCTTCCATACCGAGTTCAGTTCCATAATAGACATTAGGTGATCCTGGTAAAGTGAATTGAAAGACTTGAGCTAATTTCTGGTCTTTAAGATCTGGAAGTTGGAATGAAAGTCTTGCTGTGTCGTGATTATCTAGTAGAAGCCAAGATTTTAGGATGCCTTCCATATTGGAATCAGTCACGATTTGACTAAGATAAACTAGAGACTGTTTAGGTGATATACTGCCATCAAGTGTTCTTTTGATCAGTTCTCTAAAGGTGAAATTCATCACACCATCAATGGAATCGAGCCAATCTTTTGGATAGTTCCAGATTTCTCCAACGATCATGGATCCTGGTTTTTCATCATGTGCATTTTCAGTTAACTCTGCCAAATACTGATATCCGATATCAAATGCAACATCTAGACGCCAACCATCGATGCCATCTCTTAAATAAGTTCTGATTACAGAATCTTTGGATCTATAAAGATAATCTCTCACTTTTTCATTTTCAATGTTCCATTCAGGTAAACTAGGGACATCAGCCCAAAGTCTCACACCTGCAGGATATTTGGAATCGAAATCAAACCAGTCATGTTTGTCGCTTTTTGGAGAAATCGCTTCTTGATAGATGGTGTTGTTGATACCAACATGATTGAAGACACCATCTAACATGATTTTGATTCCATGCTGATGAAGCGTATCGCTTAAGGTTTTCAAATCTTCAAATGTTCCGTATTCTTTAGAGATCTTGAGATAATCGGTTGCATCATACTTATGATTGGATACGGATTCTGGAATTGGATTTAAATAAACGATATCAACACCTAAATCCTTGATGTAATCCAATTTGGACATCACACTTTTAAGATCTCCACCCCAGTACTCTAGTTCGTGTTGCCAGTATTTTGCTTTGGCATTGAAAGGTCCTGGTTTTGGTGTTTCGTTCCATGTTTTTAAAATTTTTGGATCTTTATATAACTCTTTTTTTGATTCAAGATCTTCACTTGGTGCGAATCTGTCTACCAAGATTTGGTAAACGATGGCTCCAATACGAAAGTCAGCGTCACGTTTTTCAAATTTTTCTTTTTCACTTTCGATTCTTAACTGATAACGATTTCTCATAGGATCACCTCTAATTGTATTATATCATTGAATTGAAAAACTATCGAATAGCAAGAAAGCACGTAAATCATAAGATTTCTCTTTAGGAGAAAAGCATGCTATAATTTGGGTAATCATCCGTATCGAGGAGGCTAGTTCCATGATTTTAATCAGACACCATAATGAAGGGCAGTTAAAACCATATTTTTATTTTGCACTCGAAGAGTATGTGCTGACACATTTATTAAAAGAAGACGAAACCTATTTTTTCACCTGGGAGATCCATGGTGTGGTCATCGGAAAGAATCAAGTGATTGAAAATGAAGTCAATCTGGATTTTTTGAAACAGAATCAGATTGATATTTATCGTCGACCTACAGGTGGTGGGTGCGTCTATGCTGATCATAGAAACACAATGTTTTCGATCATTACCAAAAAAACGAACAAACAATTCACATTTAAGACTTATTTATCGAAGATTATTGATTCAATGAAACTCTTGGATGTTAAGATTGAGTTTTCAGGCAGAAACGATTTATTGTTTGAAGGTAAGAAGATTTCTGGTAATGCATTTCTACAAAACAAGTATGGCATGCTCATGCATGGAACATTCCTTTATGATTGTGATCTTGAAACTATGGTTAGAGCTATTTCTCCAAGCGATGAAAAGTTGGTATCTAAAGGGATTGATAGTGTTCGCTCAAGAGTAACGAACTTAAAACCTTATTTGCATGGACTTACTCAAGAACAGCTGATCAAGCACTTTGAAAACACACTCACCAATCAAACCTATGAACTAAGTTCAGAGGAAGTTGACTTGATTTCAGAAATGGCAAAAAAATATGAATCCAAAGATTGGATTTATAAGAAACAACCTGCTTATACAAAAATATTAAAAAAACGTTTATCAGGTGGTTTATTTGAAATCAAACTTGATTTAGATGAAGGCATCATCAAGAACATGGCG
>QKIB01000147.1 GCA_003249785.1 Acholeplasmatales bacterium | reverse complement strand
TTCGGCTTATCTTTCAGTCTTTTCAATACGTTTAAATCAATTTTTGCCTTATCGAAACCATAAGGCAGACATTCTTCTGGGCTGACACCCATTTGGTCGCATAAAACTGTAATTTTTTCCATGATTTTCTCCCTGTCATTAAAAAAGTATCTTCGATAAGATACTTTAATTATAGCACATTATTGACTTGTTTAAAGGAATAACCCTTGGGTAGATTAAACCGTCATGCGTTTCACTTGAAATTCCAAAATACGTGCAATCAAATCATAAGGGATAGTCTCATTGTAGGGAAATTGAATGGCACCCTTTGAGGTTTGAAAACCTTTGAGTTCTTCTTTGAAATGTTCGATTGGTGCCGGTGTCGGATAAATACCTAAATGATTTTTGTTTGCTGCAAAATGAAAAATATTCTTCTTGAGAACGTAGGTGGGCATGTTATACTTCATGGCTTCCTTGGTGTCTGGGTGAGCACTGAGTGCTAACTGTCTCACCTTGTTCAGAATTTTTTGAATATCTGCTGGAAAACTAGAAATATATTGATCAACCTGATTCATCGAGATTTAAGTCCAATGAACTGCCAGCTGATACCATACTTATCTACCAGATTTCCATAGAGTGGACTGAAAAACTGTGGACCCAACGGCATCAACTCTGCCTGAGCATCTTCCTTAAATAGCGCGTACACGCGCTTGATTTCATCAAGATTTTCGGATTCAACAGCCACAGAAAAATTGTTCCCTTCTTTATGTTTAACTGGGTATCCTTCTGGAACATCAGCACCCATAAGTTTCCCACCCATCAATGGATATTCCACATGAAGAATGAGGGGTTTCAAGTTAGGATCCATCTGATCTCCATCAGGGTGACCTTGTGGGGGTAAATCAGCATAAGTCATAAATTGTGGAGCTTCTCCTCCAAAAATCGAATGGTAATACATGAAAACTTCTCTTGTATTGCCAGCAAAATTCAAATATGTAGTAACACTCATGGTTTGATCCTCCTTTTAATATACTTTCATTATATGCGTTTGCTGATCAGATTGCCTGTTTAATGATTATAAAAAAACAATCCAGAGCTTGGATTGTTTGATTTTTATTCTAAAGATTTAATATAGTTTTAATCTTAACAGGCAATCCATCAATCTCATGCATAGCGAGCGAACATAAGGCAAGTCTGATTCCACCATTCATTGGAACTGCATAAATATGATGCTCCTGAAGTTTCAGATAATCTTCATCTGGATTAGGTGTTAGAACAACCGTATAGAATCCGCTTCTAAAAGGATGAGTCTTGAGACCAATTTCTTTGGCTTGTTTGATGAATGAAGCACTTCTTTTTTGTACCAACGTATTGATGTGGTCGAGTCCAATCAGGAAGTCCTTCTTGTTTTCCGGCAAAGAAAAATGATTTAAGAGTTCAATTGAAACCGTTGGAGTCGCAGACCAAGATCCGCGCGCTTCATTAACATATCGACTGTGGAAATCTTTAACTTTTGCTTCATCAATTGATAATCCGATAGCTGCTCCCAATCTTAACCCGTAAGCTCCAAATGTTTTCGAACCACTAAAAGCTAAGACTGTAAAGACATGTTTTTTGAGTAATGGCAGATAAGTCATCTTGATTCGATTGTCTGATTCATGAGAAAAATCAAGGTATGCTACATCATATAAAAAGATGATGTCATTATTGACTTGTTCATTTAAAATATCAATCAATGTTTTGAACTCGGATTCACTTAAGGTGAATCCCGTTGGATTATGACATGGGTCATTGACAACTACAATCACACGCTTTTGAATTTGACAAAGTTCAACCAATCTTGATTTAAAACTTTCCATATCAAACTGATCACCCTTGAACAGTTTGTGTTCAAACAGATTCATCTTTGCACGATCTGCAAATCGTTCATATTGCCATCTAATATCCGATACAAAAAGATACTCATTGGGTTTCCCATAAACGGAAAAAGTTGATGCAATCGCCCCGCTGCCACCAGGTGTCGCACATGCGTTTATGTACATCTTCTCTCTAATGTCTTTTTCATATTTTCCCAAAACCCATGAAATGACATTCTCTTTAAATGCTTTTCCCCCATCGACTGCCGGATAGGGTAATACTTTTTCATCAGGTAACCTTCTGATTGCCTGAAATACGATTGGCATGCCCCCGATTGTCTTGTCTTCGTCATAAAACATGCCAATAGACGCATTGATGACATCATCATATTTCTTTGATGCTTCAATGGCGTCCTTTGAAATCTTCAAAATATCTACACTCACATCGTTCACCTCTATATCAATTATAAATCAAATCGTCTAAAAATACGTCATACAAATAGAGCCAGTGTTGCTTTTCAAACTTTGTGACCATAATGATATGGACATGACCTTTCAAATAAGCGAGTCTGACTTGAACTTTGGATGCGTTAGCTTTGTCAAAAAGTTTCTTACCGTCAATCTTGGAAGACGCTTCAATCGAAAGGACCAAGGTCACTTGATTGGATTCAACAATGGTCTTGTGGACACCAATCATTGCCGAGAATTTCTTGAATAGTTTTTCATACATGTATAAAAGCAGATCTGCATCCAATGCCCCAAAACGATCTGTTAATTCCAATTTTAGATCTTCAACATCTTGAATTCTATTGAGTTCACTGATGCGTTTATGAATTTCGATACGAACGCTGTCTTGACTGACATACTCTGGATCAACATGTCGCGGTGCATAAATTTCATCGATTGCAGTCTCTTTAGGCTTTTCCATAGATACCCCAGTAATCGCTTCTTCCAGAAGTTTCATATAAAGTTCCAAACCAACTGAATCAATAAATCCGGATTGTTCTGAACCTAAAATGTCACCGGCACCACGAATGGATAAATCCCTCATAGCAATCTTGAACCCACTACCAAGTGCGGTGAAATCCTGGATGGCTGTAAGTCTCTTTTTCGCTTCATCATTGATGTTGCGGTAAGCATCATACAAAAGATAAGCATACGCGATGCGGTCCGAACGACCGACGCGTCCTCTGATTTGATAGAGTTGTGAGAGTCCCAATTTATCTGCATCGTGGATGATCAATGTATTTGTATTGGGAATATCGACACCGGTTTCGATGATGGTTGTTGAAACTAAAATATCATAAGCATGATCAATGAAATCACTTAAGACATTTTCAAGTTGATTTCGATTCATCTGTCCATGTGCATAAGCGACACGTGCTTCAGGAACAAGATCTTCAAGTCGTTTGACAATCCCTTCAATCCCTTGGACTCGATTGAACAAATAAAAGATTTGTCCGCCTCTGGCAAGCTCACGTGTGATGGCTTCTTTGATAAGTGCTTCCTGTCTTTCAACCACATAAGTTTGAACAGGATATCTGTTAAGTGGAGGTGTTTCAATCATCGATAAATCCTTAAGTCCCATCATGGACATCTGTAATGTTCTAGGAATAGGTGTTGCACTGAGTGTCAGTGTATCAACATTGACTTTAAGCTCTCTGATTTTTTCTTTATGCTCGACGCCGAAACGTTGTTCTTCATCAATAATCAGTAATCCTAAATCTTTGAATTTGACATCTTCAGATAATAATCGGTGCGTTCCAATGACAACATCTACAAAACCCTTCTTGAGTTTTTCAATGGTTTCCTTTTGTTTTTTAGGTGTCACGAAACGGCTTAATAAAGCGACATTCGCGCCATACTTATCGAAGCGTTCTTTAAATGTATAATAATGTTGTCTAGCTAGTACGGTTGTAGGAACAAGATATAAGACTTGTTTCTGATTAAGTACAGCTTTAAATGCAGCACGCAGTGCAACTTCGGTTTTACCAAACCCGACATCTCCGCAAATAAGGCGATCCATCGGACGTTCTTTTTCCATATCAAACTTCGTATCTATGATAGCTTTTTGCTGATCTCTAGTCGTCTCATAACTAAAGTCTCTTTCGAAAGCAGTTTGCATTTCATTATCAGCTGAATAGGCAAATCCGACGCTTTGTTCTCTTTGAGCATAGAGCTGGATCAAGCGATCACTTAAGTCCTTAATTTTCATTCTGACGCTTGCTTTGGTCTTGGACCATTGCTTGCCGCCAAGCTTAGAAAGTTTCGGATGCATGCCGTCATGACTACTATATTTTAAGACCATATCTATCTGGTCCATCGGCACATATAAAGCTTCTTCATTCGCATAAATAATGTGGAGGTAATCTCTTTTTTCTTGACTGAGTTCCATGGTTTTCAATCCAACATAGCGACCGATACCATAATCATAATGGACAACAAAATCACCAACAGTCAAGTCCTCTACGCGTCTGATCTTGGTCGCTTGATTGAGGACACTTCGGTATCTGATAGCAGGTCTGACTTTATAACTAAAGAGTTGTACCTCATCCAATAAGAGGATCTTATCCGTCTTTGATAAGAAAGAACCATAACTGGATTGATTGAGTAAATAAATACCTGAATGATCACTCAGTTCTGTTTCAAAAATAAACTTTTTATCTATGAAGAACTTCTTCATTTCTCCATGGTAATGTTCTGTAGATACACAACAAACAATTTGATATGAACCTATCATATCTTTGATGTCCAATGCTAAAAGTTGAAGATTTCCTTGATAATTATTGGGTTGAATGACACCAAGATCAATCGCTTGTTCAGGACTGTTCAATCCGAAATTATCAATTTCAATATGCTTGAGTTTGAGTTGTCTTTCTAATGAGATTCGAAATGGTATACTCAAAAAATGTGAACCATTCATGGTGGTTGCGTACGTATTAAGATCATCAGCAATCGATGTTTCATTGATTCGCATCTTATGCACATCAATCATGTAGATCTTCTTCTTTTTGGCAAAGTCAACAACTGTTGTTTCTTCCAAATTGAAGAAAGGCATATAAATAGTCAGTGCATCTAATTTGTTTCTAGTTTCTAGCCATTCTAAGTCTTGTTCAAGTTTTTCTTTTTCTCTTTCCGATAAGTTGCGATCCTGAAAGAAACGATTAATTCTTTGAATCGCATCTGTTTTCATTTGATCCGTGTAGAACAATTCGTTCATAGGTGCAACTTCTATATGATCAACTTCAGCAAATGATCTTTGTGTTTCCACATCAAAGATTTTGATTTGATCTAAGACATCATCAAAAAAATCCAATCGGAAAGGTTGATCATGGTTGAGCGTATAAAGATCCAAGATGTGACCACGAACGCTGAATTCACCTGGTTTTTCAACCGTGTACGTTCTTGCATATCCACTATAGATCAAATACTGTACCAAATCTGATAGATCATAAGATTCATTTCGTTTTAACTCGCGAACACTATTGAGATAATCTTTTGGTGTAAGTTGTCTTTGGCATAACCCTTGCAGTGTAGTAACAACAATAAAAGGTTGATTGGTCATCAACTGTTTCAAGGTATAAAGTCTTTCGCTCTTGAATTCGGGACTGCCTAAAGCCATGATGTTTGTCAGGGTCTGATCTGCGGGATAAAACAAAACATCATCCGCATTCACGATCTGACTCATCTGATCATAATACTTTTGAGCCTCATATAAATTGGGCGTGACGATGAAAATGGTTTCTTTGTTTTCAATGAAATCGAGCGCAGCGAGATACGCGTTATACGTATCAGTAGATGCCTTAAAAAACATCGATTTCGATGTTGATTTGATGATTTCTGTCATTTTTGTCTTCATCTTAAGGAAATCAATCATATTCTGCCTCTAGATAGTAAAACCCAAACTATGTTTGGGTGTTATACTTTGTCATGATATCTGAAAACGATACGTTGTGGATAAATAGATCAATGATTTCTGTGGAAAACTGAATGGATTTCTGCAAAACAATCATTTGATCAGAGGTAAATTGCCCCAAAACATATTGATCAAGGGGTAATACCTGATTGTTATCGATTCCGATACGAACCCTTTTAAATGCTTCAGTGTGTAAAAGACCTATGATGTTTCTTAATCCGTTGTGTCCTCCGTGACCGCCTGCTTCTCTTAACCGTAGTTTCCCGGTCTCAAGATTGACATCGTCAACGATAACAAGCACATCTTCCAGATCGATATTATAATATTTAATTAGTTTTGCGATGGTTTCTCCGGACAAATTCATGAATGTGGATGGCTTAGCTAAAATCAGTTTTTCTCCATCGACATTCGTCATCGATACTTCAGCATTGAATTTCGCATCAAACTTGGCTTGAGTGCCTAGTATCTTGAGCATTTCATCAATCACCATGAATCCGATGTTGTGTCTTGTTTTTTGATATTTTTGTCCTGGATTGCCTAATCCGACGACAAGTTTCATTGAATACTCTTTTCTGGATGTTCGATTTTATCGAAGATCTGACTGATGGGTTCGTCTTTAGCAATATGAAGAATGCTTTGACCTAAAAGGGATCCGATCGATAATTGTGTAATTTTTTTAGATTTATAAACATCAGGAATGTGAATGGTGTTGGTTACGATTACTTCACTGATGATTGAATTTTCTATACGTTCTAAGGCGTCACCTGAGAAAACAGGGTGCGTTGCTGCTGCAAAAACTTGCGTAGCTCCTGCTTTGATTAATGCTTCAGCTCCTGCGATTAAAGTACCTGCTGTATCAATGATGTCATCAACCATGATTGCTACACGTCCCGATACATCCCCAATAATGTTTTGGACTTCTGCTTTATTTGGCTCTGGACGTCTTTTGTCGATGATTGCCAAAGGTGCATTCAAAATTCTAGCAAAGATTCTGGCACGTGTCACGCCACCATGGTCGGGTGATACAACAACGATATTTTCAAGTTGTTTATTATATAGGAAATAGTCAGCTAAAAGGGGTGCTGCGGGGAAATTATCAATTGGAACATTAAAGAACCCTTGAATCTGAGCGGCATGTAAATCAATACAAATCAAGCGGTCAACGCCTGCAACTTGTAGCATATCAGCAATCAGTTTTGCTGTAATAGGTTGTCTTGATTTTGCTTTACGGTCCTGTCTTGAATACCCGTAATAAGGCATAATGACTGATAAGGTTCTTGCCGATGCTCTCTTGATTGCATCAGCCATAATCAGTAATTCCATCAAGTGTTCGTTGGCTGGTTTCGATGTGGACTGAACGACAAATACATCGTGGCCTCTCACACTTTCTTCGATATTGACTGAAATCTCACCATCTGAAAATCTGACAACATCAACGGTGCTGATTTCAACACCTGATGTTTTAGAAATCTCTTCTGCTAAAGCTCTGTTTGAACTTAAAGCAAACAATTTGATCTTCTTTCCTTCGATGATTGACATGCTTTCACTGCTCCTTTGTTATCCCTTTTTAATTATACATTAAAAACGTCTTTTTGGGGTGGATTTTGTCCCAAAAAAAAATCTTTTTGCAGGGTGTGCAAAAAAGATTTTTATTTACTTCATTTCTCCCATATTTATGTTATTCTTCATCATCAGAAACTGGATTTGCTAGTGCTTCATTGTAAGCTACAACGATCGCATCTTCGATAACCTTGCGCATTTCACCATGGATTGGGTGAGCAATATCTCTGAACGTTCCATTTGGAGTCTTTTTGCTAGGCATGGCAACAAAAATGCCGTTTTCACCTTCTATGATACGGATATCATGTACAACAAAACTCTCATCAAATGTAATGGTTGCTACCCCTCTAAGTCTACTTTCGCTGCTAACAAGTTTAACTCTAACATCAGTAATCTTCATTTTGCCCTCCGAGACGTCCTTTTATAAGTTGATTATAGCATATTCAAAGGTTTTGTAAAAGTTTTTTTAGATTTTTGGCTTTGTTTTGAGGAAAACCAGCCCTAAATTGTTGAGTTTTTCATGATATTCAACATCATTGTCTTTAAATGTTAAAAGATAAAACGTAGCCCCACTGCCTGTCATCATGAATTTTGTTTTCAGTTTTTTTAATTGATGTGTGGTTCTTTTTAAGTTGGGATAACATTTCAATGTTGTTTTCAATAGATGGTTATACGTCTGTTTGAAAAAAAGTGTGTATTTTTGATTGAGATAGTTTCTGAAAAGTCGGTCAAATTGACGAGGATGATGTTTGACGTGGTGATGCTTGAAGATGTTTGCAGTTGAAACGTGTTGATCCGATGTGATGAGATAAACAGATTCAATAGGCGGCATATCGATAAATAGATAGCCTTCACCTCTTCCATAGACATATGCTGGTTTTTCATAAAGACAGAAAAGCGTATCTGAACCCAAGGACAATGCCAAATCTTCAAGTTCCTCTAATGGTTTATTGAGGTTCCATAATTGATTGAGTCCTCTGAGGGTTGCTGCAATGTCTGCTGACCCACCAGCCAATCCTCCACCAATGGGAATATGCTTTTCTAATGTGATTTTCGCGCCTTCTTGGATATGATAGGTTTCCTGCATTTTTTTAGCTGCTTTGATAATGGCGTTATCTTCTATTTCGATGTTACTCTTTAAGATGATTTCATTGTGTGCTTCAAAAGTTAATTCATCATGCAGTTCTATTGGGATCATAATCATCTTCAGTTCATGATAGCCATCCGAACGTTTTTTGACAACGTCAAGGGTTAGATTGATTTTTGCATATGCTTTTTCTTTAATCAAAATGCCACCCCCTGGTTAAATCGACAAATGCTTCTTTGGATAATGCTTCTGCTCTAATATTGGGTGAATACCCTTGTTTTGTCAAATATGTTTCTAATAAAGGTTTAGGAACATTAAATGCATCATGCCAATTATTGACAAGTGTCTTTCTTTTTTGTCTAAATGCTTCTTTCACCAAAGCAATAAACAAACTCTGCTTTTCAGGTTCAATGAGTGGTGTTTCTCTTTTGATAAACCGAATCACTGCACTATCCACATTGGGAACGGGGAAAAACATGTTTCTTTTAACGTCCATCATTTTATGTGCTTCAGCATGAAACTGAAGGATGATGGATAACGCATTGTATTGTTTATGATTAGGCGTCGCCAAAAGTCTGTCACACACTTCTTTTTGAATCATCAGTGAAGCGGATTTGACATTGCTCGCTTCTAAAAGTTTGAATAGTATAGGGGTTGTAATATAATATGGTACATTAGCAACCACATGAAGCTCATATGGATAAGTAGATAAGTCGGCTTCCAAAAAATCTTGATAAAGGATTTTAAGGTTGTCGTGTTTGTTTTCAATTTCATCTAAAATCGGCTTGAGACTCATATCAATTTCATAGGCAACAACATCTTGGGCTGATAAAGCCAAAAAGGACGTCAGAGCGCCTTGCCCTGGTCCTACTTCAATGACGTGCTTATGCTCAATATTCGATGCTCTGACGATTTTCATCAGTAGATTCTTGTCTCTAATGAAGTTTTGTCCGAACTTTTTCTTAGCTTGATGGTTCACGCATAACCTCGATTACTTGATTTTGTGAAATGCCAAACATTCGAAGACGATGATATAAGGTTTTACCGTTGGTATATCCGATATGCAGCGTCTTTGCTATTTTTTGTCTGTTTTGTTTGCTGAAAGGAGATCCAGTCAACCCCATATCATATAAAAACGCATGGGTGATATCACTTTTTGTATCTGTAGCAATCATTTGAATGTTTTCAAGTGCTTTTTCTATGACCAATTGGGATGCATGCTCAACACCGACTTTTTTTCCGTTTTTACTTTTTGCCGCATCCTGATCAATAAATGCATGAAAGACATGTTTAAGTGTTTTTCCTAAAAGTCTTCTGATTCTTTCTCCGGCATGATCCGGATCAAGAAAAAGAATGATGTCATGAGTTTCATCGAGTTTTTGAATCACTTCAATCTTATCTGGATCCATCGCACTGCCATTGGTCGTGATCATCTCTATATCCGGATAGATCTGTTTCAATCTGGATACGTCGTTTCTGCCTTCAACGACAAATACCTTGGATCTCATTGCTTACGGTAAAAGAATTTTGGATC
>QKIB01000145.1 GCA_003249785.1 Acholeplasmatales bacterium | reverse complement strand
CTCTCACTCATCGATAAAAGAGACATGTATGGCTTTGAAGTGATTGAAAGACTATCCAGTGCAATCGAGGTCAACGAAAATACGGTTTACCCGATTCTTCGACGACTGACAGGTCAGGGACTCTTTGATACTTATATGGAGCAAACCAATATTGGTGCCCCCAGAAAGTATTACCAGATCACTGAAGAAGGAAAAGAAAAACTCAATGAATATGAAACCGAATGGAAAACATTTTTACAAGGTGTATTCAGATTATTAGGAGGTAATGCAAATGAAAACTGATTATATGAAAAGATTAAAAGCTGAACTTCAAGAAGTTGAAGCAAGCAAAACAGACATCGATGACATCATCAGCGATTATGAACAACTCTATGATGATGCTTTATCCAGAGGTAAGACAGACGAGGAAGTCTATCAATTTTTAGGTGACCCCAGACAAGTTGCTAATGATTTAAGAGATACCTTAAAGGTAAAACATCAAAAGAATGTCAAAGATAAGATTGTTGGTGTTATGCCTTTCATATCACTCATCATCTTTATGCTCATGGGATTCATCTATGACATGTGGAATCCAGGGTGGATGGCATTTCTTTTAATTCCTTTGGTCGCCATTATCTTGCATACGAATGCGAGAAACGCGATTGTTGCGATCATGCCATTTGTTTCAGTGATTGCTTTCTTGATTTTAGGGTTCTATTATAATTTATGGAATCCAGGGTGGATGGTCTTCTTGTTAATTCCTATGATTGCTATTATTTTAAATACAAGATTTAAAGATATGATTGTTGCTCTATCGCCTTTTGTATCCCTCATTGTCTTTTTCATTTTAGGTTTTTATTATGGTTTATGGAATCCTGGATGGCTTGTCTTCATGATCATTCCAATGCTTGGTATCTTGCATAAGAAAAATATCCTTCAGATGTTCTTACTTGAAGTTTCCTTCTTGATCGCCATTGGATTCTATCTCTATATGGGATATGCACAAAACAATTGGACCATTGGTGGTTTAGGATTCATTTTGCCTGTCGCTCTAGCCATTCTATTTGGTGATCTGGTCTTTGAATTCAGTTTCCCAAGTGGTAAAGATAAAGAAAAAGTGATTATTCTGCTTACCACCATTGCATTAAGTATTGGTGTCTTCCTAGCTTTAGGATTCTTACTCAATGGTTGGGTTTATGCATGGCAGGTATTCTTACTCATTCCTGTAGCATCTATTCTGTTATTCGATAAATTCAGATTTACATCGATTTCACCATTTGTTGCTGTCGTCCTATTCTTCTCAATCGGTTACTTCTTCGATGCCTTCCAACTCTCTTGGTTAGCTTTCCTGATCATTCCAATGGCAGGCGTTATCGAAAACGCATAAGACATCGGGTTTAAATCATTAAAAACGGAAGCTCATCGGCTTCCGTTTATATATACATTCCTATGAGGTATCTATGACAAAAACATCTGTATTTAAAAACAAAAATTTCGTTCTTTTATTTCTCGGTCAAGTTGTTTCAAATCTTGGTACACAGATTTTCAATTTCGCAATGAGCATCTACATTTATGATATTACAGATAATAATGCAATTATCGCTGGAATCTACTTTGCTCTAGGTGGTGTTATTTTCTTCATCCTGACACCTTTCGCAGGAGCGATCATCGATAAGATAGATAAAGTAAAAGTCGTTTACATCACAGATTTTATCAATGGGCTTGCCATTGTAGTTGCAGGTGGTATCATTTTTATGGGTGTGACGAGTAATATTGCTTTGATTGTGTTATTTGTGACGACGATCATCTTATCAGTTAATGGCGCATTGTTCAATCCAGCCATTCGAACGTTACCCGCTTACATGCTTGAAGATGATCAACAGCAACAAGCGAGTTCACTCATCATGGGATTATTTGCCTTATATTCCATTATTGGTGGTATTGTTGGGGCGTTAATGTATAACTATTTAAGTGTCGAATTCATTTTCTTGTTTAACGGAATATCTTTCATTCTTTCTGGTATCAGTGAAATGTTTATCAAGGTTGTGACTAAACATGAAACAGATGTCATCATGACACCTAAAGCAATCATATCTGATATTGTCATCGGTTTAAAGTACCTTGTAAAACTTAAGCCTATATTCTATCTTTTGATGATGGCTTCTGTTTTAAATTTCTTCACAACACCTGTCATTGTTAATGGCATCCCTTATTTAATCAAGGTACAGTTGGTCAAAGATCCTATCTTTATTGCAGGTATGATGTCAGCATTTACAGTAGGTATTATTTTCATGAGTATCGTATTGGGAATCAGAAAACAAAGTGATCGCGCAAGCAAGTTGATTATCACTGGTATGATCGGAATGTCGATAGGATTTTCGGGTTTTGTTGTTTCGCTCATCGCATTTAACATGAGTCTGATTACTTTTGATCTTTTCATCATCTTTGCATTTATTGCTTTTCTGATTACAGGTATTTTCAACGGATTGATCAATATTCCTTTTGATGTTTCGATCAGAAGAAAAGTTGATAAAGAAATGATGGGTCGTGTGTTCTCTGTCAGCTCAACATTATCGAGTGGACTTACACCCATAGCCATCGCATTAGCTGGTGTGGTCATTGCATCATTTGGGGTTATGATTCTGTTTTATATTGGCGCAGTAGCAATGATTTTAACAGCAATTTATACCACATTAAATCCTTATATTAGACAACTTTAATAAAAAAGATAACATCGATATTCCTTCGAATCATCATGTTATCTTTTTTGTTGTCTAAGTCCCATTCATTTGTTTTTGATCGCTGAGATGAGTGCTTCAATGGATTCGTTTATATCTTCAAACTGAATACCTGAGTATCCTAAAACAAGCGTTGGTTTTCTATTTTGATGGGTTGAATTTTGATCAAATGCACCAAGCCCTACAACATAAATGTCTTGACTCATGATCCGATTAATGAGTGTTTCTTCTAATTCGTTTGACTCTATTTCCATTAAAAAATGTAATCCCGCTTCATAACCTTTTAGTTTGATCCATGGATACTTAGATGTCAATTTTAAAATAAGTTCAAGTTTTTGTCGATAGTGATTTCTCATGCGGTTAATATGTCTTTCAAAGAACCCACCATGCATGAATTTGTACATGATGAACTGTTCAAAGTTAGGAACAGTACATCCATGATAAGATACGATCTTACGGTATCGATTCAGTAAATTATGAGGTAAAACCATATAACTCATTCTAAACGATGGTGCGAGTGTTTTAGCAAATGTATTCATGTAGATGACATGATCATTTTCATAAAACCCTTGCAGGGCTGGTATGGGTTTACCCTGAAATCTAAATTCACTGTCATAATCATCTTCAATGATATATCGCCCTATGACGCGATTTGACCAGTTTAATAATTCAATTCTTCTTTGAACGGGCATGACGATTCCCATTGGAAATTGATGCGAGGGAGTGATGTGAACAATCTCTGCTTTTGATTCGATTAAACGATCAATTTCAATGCCTGACTCGTCCATCGAAATCAAAGATACCTTAACATCGTTACCTCGATAGAGATCATAGTTTTTTGAATAACCTGGATTCTCAATCGCATAGTGCTTATCTCTACCAAGCAATTCAATGAGCAAACTAATTAAAGATGAACTTCCTGAGCCAATGATAATTTGATTTTCATCAACTGTCATCCCTCTATAGAGTTCAAGATATTTAGCAATTTCTTTTCGAAGCATCGGTAAGCCTTGAGGATGGGTCACATTTAGCATCTCATGATGATTTTCTGATAAGACCTCTCTGGATAGTTTTGCCCATGTATGATTTGGAAAGAGTGATGTATCAACAACATTTGTTTTATACGCGTAACGATACGCTTTTTCCGGTTCACTCATTTGATTTCGATATGACGTTTTTTTTCTAAGTGGTTCGATCAGTTCTATTTTGTTGCTGACGTAATAGCCCTTCTTTTCAATCGCATACACATAACCTTCAGCAATCAATTGTTGATAGGCAGCTTCAACGGTTAATGGACTGATTTTTAACTCCCCAGCAAGTTTACGTTTAGATGGTAATTTCTGTCCTTCTGAATACTTGTTTTCTTCAATCATTTTCTTGAAATGACGGTAGAGTGAGACATAGATAGGTTCTCTTTGATTTGGGTTTGAAACATCAAACATGATATCACCAATCTGGTATGCTTATTTTTTCATAATCTGACTATATCATCATACCAGTTATCATTATATAATAAGTATGGAAATTTAACAAGTGGAGGTCTTTTTATGGAAAACAAACGTTATCAACTAAACAAAGAATTAGCTCAGATGCTTAAAGGTGGCGTCATCATGGACGTATCGAATCCTGAGCAAGCAAGAATCGCTGAAAAAGCAGGTGCCGTTGCAGTCATGGCACTGGAAAGAATCCCAGCAGACATCAGAGCTGCGGGCGGGGTATCAAGAATGAGCGATCCTAAAATGATCAAGGAAATCCAAAAAGCCGTATCGATTCCTGTGATGGCAAAGGTGAGAATCGGACACTTCGTCGAAGCTCAGATTCTTGAAGCGATTGAAATCGACTATATCGATGAAAGTGAAGTCTTGTCACCAGCTGATGATCTGCATCATATCGATAAGACAGAATTCAAAGTGCCATTCGTTTGTGGTGCAAAAGATTTAGGTGAAGCATTAAGACGCATCAGTGAAGGTGCAGCTATGATCAGAACCAAAGGTGAACCAGGTACAGGTGATGTGATCCAAGCAGTTAGACATATGCGTTCAATTCAAAAGGAAATGAGAGCCATCCAATCCATGCAAAAAGATGAACTTTATGTTTTGCAAAAACAAATGGGTGTTTCATTGGATTTAATCGAATATGTTCATGAAAACGGAAAATTACCCGTTGTCAACTTTGCAGCAGGTGGTGTTGCAACACCAGCGGATGCAGCACTCATGATGCAACTTGGTGCAGAAGGTGTCTTTGTCGGATCTGGAATCTTTAAATCTGGCAACCCACAAAAACGTGCTGAAGCAATTGTTAAAGCTGTTACCAACTTCAATGATCCAAAAATTTTAGCTGAAATTTCTGAAAATCTTGGCGAAGCTATGGTTGGAATCAACGAACAAGAAATCGAACTCTTAATGGCTGAACGAGGCAAATAATGACAACGATTGGCATCCTTGCAGTTCAAGGGGCATTCATCGAGCATGCAAAATTGCTTGCTAAACTTGGTGTAAAGACCTTTGAGATCAGACAGAAGAAAGATTTGAACCAAACCATGGATGGACTGATTCTTCCCGGAGGAGAGAGCACAACCATGGGCAGATTGCTTCATGATCTGGAGATGTTTGATTCAATCAAACAAATGATTGTTAAGGGACTCCCAGTTCTTGGGACATGTGCAGGTATGATTCTTTTAGCAACAGATCTAGAAAATTCAGAAAAGACATACTTTAAGACCATGGATATCAAGGTCATCCGCAATGCGTATGGCAGACAACTCGGTAGCTTTTTCACACATGCTATGTTTGGAGACATTGAAATTCCGATGACATTCATCAGAGCACCATATGTAGCATCAGTCGGAAAAGATGTTGAAGTGCTTGCTACAGTCGATGGAAAGATCGTTGCCGTGAGACAAGCTAATCAACTTGCAACAGCCTTTCATCCAGAACTTACAGATAGTACCGTGGTTCATGAATATTTCTTAAAAATGATTCAAAAATAAAAAACAAAGCCTGGTTAGTTAACCAGGCTTTTTTCATCTTTTGCTTGCTTTACGTTCCTTTTGTAATGCTCGACGTTGTTGATATTCGAATTCTCTTTGAAGTTTTCGATAGTTCTCCAAACGATCTTGAGATAATGTCCCATCCGATATCGCTTCTTTGACAGCACATCCAGGTTCACTGGTATGTGTACAATCATTGAACTTGCATTGTTTACCTAAACTTTCTACATCTTCAAAGGTCGTTTCCAAATCAACTTCATCCAGTTGCAATTCTCTCATCCCTGGCGTATCAATAATCATTGATCCACCAAAGGTGACATAAAGTCCTCTTGATGTTGTCGTATGTCTACCTTTGTCATGATCTCCGACAACTTCTGTTCTTTGCTGATGATTTTCAAGCAAATGATTCACTAGGGTTGATTTGCCAACACCTGATGATCCGATGAACGCATACGCGCTTCCCTTTTTCAAATAGCCTTCGATTTGGCTAAAATAGGGTTCTACATATTCTGATGTGAACAAAACATCCACACCGAAAGCAACTTCATAAACCGATTCAACCATTTCATCCAATTTTCTCGTTAAATCCGCTTTTGTTAAAACGATGACTGGCACAGCTCCACTGTTCCAGCACACTGCAAGATATCTTTCAAGTCTTCTTAAATTGAAATTCTCATTGAGCGACATACAAATGAAGATGACATCAATGTTGGTTGCTATCAATTGAGCATCTGAGGTCATCCCAGCTGCTTTTCTTTCTAAAATACTTTTGCGATTCAATACGGCATGTATGATTGCCATAGATTCAGCATTTTCTACCATCACCCAATCGCCGACTGATGGAAATGCTTTAGGCGATGTCGCCTGATACATCATTTTCCCCGAAACTTTTGCTGTTTTGACTATCTCATTTGTGATGACTCTATACAAATCCTTTTGTTGTTCAATCACTAAAGCAAGTTCATACGGTTGATACGAAAGTGCTTCTTTGAGTCGTTCTTCGCTTGCAAAAATACGAGGAGGTCTCGTTTGATTCATAAATCCTCCATTAATTAGTTTTGGAGGGTTAAAAAGTTGGAATGCCCTCCGTCATTTTCTTTTTAGTTTCTCTTTTTACAATTCTTAACATAGACATTCCCCATTTCTTTATGAATTTTGATGTAGACATCGATGACCACTCACATTATATGTCAATAAAGCCATAAACACAAGATTGAAATAAAAAAATGCTGTCGCCAGCATTCTTTATTTTTACTTCAAGTTTTTCTCTAAGAGCACTTTAATATCTTGCAAAAGATCTTCAACTTTTGGTTTCTGAGCATCTAGTGCTTCTTGTTCTTTCTTCTTTTCTTCTTCCAAACGTTTCTTTTCAGCTTCTTCTTCAAGTTGTTTTGCATTGGCAAGTTCACTTGCCTTGTTCACAAACTTAACGAGTAAGAAGACAACAAACGCAATGATGATAAAATCGATGATGTTTTGAATGAAAAGTCCATAATAAATCGCATTTTCCTGAATGCCATTGACTTCATCTGCAGCAGTGATGACATACTTATAATTTTCAAATCCGTTGCCACCAGTGATGAAACTAATCACTGGCATGATGATGTCTTTAACCAAACTTGATACAATCTTACCAAATGCAGCACCAATAATCACAGCAACCGCCAAATTCATCACATTGCCTTTCGTGATGAAATTCTTGAATTCTTTGAAGAATTTTTTCATGGTTTACCCCTCTACTTTTCTAATTTGATATAGCCTACGCCAATACCCTTAGGTCCTGTATGTGCACCAACCACTGGTGTCAGATAAGCAGTAACAACTTCTCTGTTGGGATATACCTTTAAAATTTCTTCTTTGAACCATACTGCAGCAGGTTCATTATGAGCATGAGATATGAATGTTACAACATTCATGTCTTTTGTATCTTCGATATATTTTTCTAAAACACGGAGTTGTGCTTTATGCGTGGTTCTAATCTTTTCTAATGATTGAACTTTACCATCATCACCTAAAACAAGAAGAGGTTTAAGTTGGAGCATGGTTCCAAGTGTTCCTTGTAATTTGGATAAACGTCCATTCTTAACCAAATAAAGTAAAGTATCAACAGCAAAATAGATTCTGTCATTGGCTCTAATCTTTTCAAGAGCTTTAACGATTTCTTGCATTGACTTGCCTGCTTCTGCCATCTTGTGTGCTTCTAAGACCATATACGCTTCGGCATAAGCTAGCGTCAATGAATCAAAAGCGGTAACTTTGATCTTGACTTCAGATGCAATACGCTTTACTGCTTCATATAGACCACTCAGCTGTGATGAAATCGTAATAATCAAAGCTTCTTCATATCCTTTATCATGAAGTTCTTCTAAATATTCCATCAGTTTACCAATAGACACATATGAGGTCTTTGGAATATCATCTGGATCCTTGGCAATACGTTCATAGAATGTTTTAGCATCCATGTCGACAAAGTCGTCATAGGTTTCATCGGTTCCAAAATGGATAGCGGATCTTAAGATGATGATGTCTTTTGGATACTCCAAATAATCCAATCCGGCATTACTACAGGTTAAAACAGCTATTTTACTCATATTTCTCTCCCTTATTAAATGAATCTGATTTCTATATCTTAATTTTACCAATTAATTCATCAAAACGTTCGATTTTTTCAAAATCTGCTAATCGAGAAGCATGTTGATGTCCTTTTGTGTATAAAATGATCCGACATCCCAATTCTTCTGCGACCTCAGCATCATGAAGCGTATCACCAATCATCACGACATCTTTTGGATCAATGTTTTGTTCAATCATAAATTTTTTAGCAACTTCCACCTTGCTTTTGGCATATACATCTGATGTTCCTAAAATATGCTTGAATAAATGTTCAATTCCAAAGTGGCTGAGTTGACGATGCAAGTTATGAATCTCGGATGCTGATAACATGATATTGGTCACACCTTTGGATTCGAAATACTTCACCATGTTGACCACACCATCGTGGAGTTTGAGATCAAGACTTCTGGGTTGATACATTTCAATAAACCTATGAGCTAAAACCTCAAAAGGTGTCTTTTTAAGGTCATAGACCTTGGCATAGTATGCTTCGACAGGAAAATCAAAGATCATCAGATAATCTTCATAGGTTACTGTTGGTCTTTTTACTTCTGTTAGCATTTCATTTAATATTTCATAGCACAGATAAGCATCATCTAAAACAGTGCCATTGAAATCCCAAAAAATATACTTCATATAAACCTCACTTATGATAGGGGTGATTCTTTAAAATCATGAATCCTCTATAGATTTGTTCGATTAAAATCAGACGCATGAGTTGATGAGGAAATGTCATTTTGGAAAATGAGATTTGCTCATTTGCTCTACTCAGTACTGCATCACTTAATCCATATGATCCACCAATCACAAACACCAAATCCCCAGGATGATAAGTCGTTTTCTGATCAATCAGTTCAGCAAATGATTCGCTTGAATGATTCTTACCTAGAAT
Source organism: Acholeplasmatales bacterium (assembly GCA_003249785.1). Taxonomy (GTDB): domain Bacteria; phylum Bacillota_I; class Bacilli_A; order Acholeplasmatales; family Acholeplasmataceae; genus Peloplasma. The sequence continues at coordinate 753 of QKIB01000145.1, read as the reverse complement.
AGCAAGTGCAATCACCACATCAGAATCTTTAATCTTAGATAAAATGCGTTCACCTTCGATGTGTATGCCATCTTTGTTCGCTTCATCGGGAACTTCAATCCATTCGATCTTGATAGGAATCTGTTTTTGATAATAATCGATTCCCGTACTTAAGTACTTCTGATTTAGTTTGCCAACAACAATGATTTTGATCATAATTTGATACCTGGCAAGCCTTCTTGAGTCGCATAAAAGACTTCGATCTTGGTTGGATCATCGAAATTTTTAACAATAGATTCTTCAATATCTAAAAATGTATTACAGTCTTCTGAAATATGAGCGATTACCCATTTACTGGGCTTTTCTTTGACGAAAAGATTCATCAGCCAAGCAGCATCATCATTGGACAAATGCCCTCGTTCACCCAAAATTCTTTTCTTAAGAAGAAAAGGACGAGGGGATTGCATAAGTTTTGTTGGATGATGATTGGCTTCCAATATATATAAATCTGCATTTTTCAAAAGGTCATGATAACTTTGATCCACATACCCTGAATCTGTTAAGACAACCATCTTTTTATCTTCATGCTCAAGCACATAACCCACAGGTTCAGCAGCATCATGAGAAAGCATGAAGGGTGAAACATGAATCTCACCAACTTCAAATGGTTCATCTGCCTTAATGATATGTGTTCTTTCAAACTGATTCACCACATCAACAGGCAGAGCATCATAAGTCCCTTGAGTCAGATAAATATCTTCTAGTGCACCATGC
>QKIB01000024.1 GCA_003249785.1 Acholeplasmatales bacterium | reverse complement strand
AAGGCATGAACATCATCACTGATGACGCACAAATCTATAAACATGTCTCGACCAATTTGGAATTGCTTGCTCATAAACATCGTTTCGAATGTTTCACTTGTACCAGAGAAGACAATTGTGAATTCTTGGATCTACTAAAACGATATTCGATTGAAAATGATTTGAATCATATGTATGGACTTTATGACAAACCTAGATATTTTTCGGATTCATCGGATGTCATGGTCATGGTCCTTGATAGCAGCAAGTGCGTATTATGCGGACGCTGTGTGTCAGCATGTGAACAATTATCGGGATTAAGTATTCTTGGATTCAACGAACGTGGATCGGATACGTATGTTGGACCAGCATTATTCCATAGTCTGGAAGATGCAGGCTGTATCTATTGCGGCAAATGTATCCAAGCATGTCCTACTGGCGCACTTGGAGAAAAAGATGATGTCAAGAAATTAGAATATGCACTACGTGATCCTAAAAAGACGATTGTCGTACAGGTCGCACCTTCGGTGCGTGCTGCACTCGGTGAAGAATTCGGTTATCCAATTGGAACCAATGTTGAAGGTCAAATGTTTGCTGCGCTTCGTGCGCTTGGCGTTCATGAAATCATGGATACCAATTTCACAGCTGACTTGACCATTCTTGAAGAAGGTACTGAATTTATCAACCGGTTAGAAAATGGTGGACCCTTCCCAATGTTTACATCTTGTTCACCTGGCTGGGTCAATTTCCTTGAATTATACAACCCAGAACTCATTCCTAACCTTTCATCATGTAAATCCCCTCAGCAAATGGCTGGTGCATTAATTAAGACATATTATGCAAAAGAACTGAACAAAGATCCTAAGGACATTGTCAGTTTATCAATCATGCCATGTATTGCTAAAAAAGAAGAAGCTAGAAGACCAGACATGGGCAGAGATGGTTACCGTGACGTTGATATTGTGTTAACCACTAGAGAGTTTGCACGTTTGATCAAGCATCGTCAGATTCCATTTAAGGATCTCAAACCAATCAAGCCATTTGGTGAACTTGCAGTTTACACAGGTGCAGGGAATATCTTTGGAGCAACAGGTGGCGTGATGGAAGCTGCGCTACGTACAGTGACTGAAATCCTAGAAGGTAAATCGACGCCTGTAGATTTCAACGATGTCAGAGGTGTCAGAGATATCAAGGAAGCAACCTATAAGGTCAAAGGTCAGGAAATCAATGTTGCAGTCGTTCATGGTGGAGCTGCAATCAAACAATTCATTGCAAATCTAAAAACCAATAAGAAGCAGTATCATTTCGTTGAATTCATGGGATGTACAGGCGGATGCATCAATGGTGGTGGACAACCCATCGTTCCTGCAAAACTGTATGAATCCAATGATGTTAGAATTTTAAGAGCTTCAGTGTTGTATAATATAGATGCACAAGCAGAACTCAGAAAGTCACATGAAAACCCATCAGTTGTCAAGTTGTATGAAAATTTCTTAGGCAAACCGAATTCACATGTATCACATGAGTTGCTTCATACGCATTATAAAAAAAGAGAAAGTTATTCCAATATCAAGTAAAACTAAACAATAATAGAGGAGAAACATGAAAAAATTACTGATTGTAATACTATTAAGTTTATTTGTTTTGACGGGATGTGCAAAAGCAGAACCCATTTCGATGATTGTTCCATTTGGTGGACCTGAAATATCTCAGCTTTATCTTGAAGCAAGCGAAGATTACCAAATTGATGTTGTTCAAGGACCAGATCCTTTGATTGCAGCATTCGGATCCAATCAATATGACGCTATTTTTGCAGGATCGAACCTTGGTGCGATTATGTTCAATTCAAATCCAGAATATATTTTGTTGGCAACCATTGTCTGGGGAAGTACCTTTGTCGTTTCGACCAATGGATTGTCAGATATCACAGCCCTTGAAGGCAAAGATATCATTGCTTTTGGCCAGAATTCAACGCCAGATATTATATTAAAACATTGTCTAGCATCCTATGATGTGACAGTGAATTCTATTACATATGTGGACTCAGTAGCTACTGCAGCAGCACAGTTCATCGCTGATCCAACCAAGTATGTTGTCACATCAGAACCTGTATTAACAAACATCTTGACTCAGGTATCTAATGTAAATGTACTTGATTTGCAATCTGTTTATGGGTCACTCCATGATGGTGCATCATACCCACAAGCTAGCGTGTTCATCAAAGCTGATCTACCGATGTCCAAAGTTGGCAAACTCAGTGCTGACTTAGCGGATTCTGTCTATAAGGTCAATCATGATCGTGAAGCAACCGCGAATCTAGCAGTTGAACTCAATATAGGTTTGTCCTACGATGTCGTTTATAACTCGATACCCAATAACAATTTAGAATACGTACCTGCTAAAGATGCAAAAGCAGCTTTAATCACTTATTTCAATTTACTTGCTGATACCAATGTTGCTTTAATCGGTGGTATGTTACCTGGAGATGACTTTTATTACGGAGCATAAAAAATGAAGAAAACGATTTGGATGACAAGCTCGATATTCACTTTGTTCCTTATTTGGGTGATTGCTTATGAAGCAATCAATCATCCGATCATTTTACCTTCGCCTATCTCTGTTTTAAATGCCATGATTGGTATTTTCACCCATCAAGATACACTCCATGCAATCTTGATGACCTGTCTAAGGTTGATTGTTGCAATTGCCTTGTCTTCCATTTTAGGCATTGCATTAGGAGTTTTATCCGGATTCAAGCATCAAATTGCGATCTTTCTGAAACCTTATGTGACGATTCTTCGAACGATACCTGTGATTTCAATCGTAGTCATTCTTCTGATTTTATTTGGTTTCAATTACACACCATACATCATCACTTTTTTGATGGTATTTCCCATCATCTATTCCAGCGTACTAGAAGGCATTCACCAGATGGACCATGAGTTACTTGATGTTTATCATCTAGAAGAGCATGATTTTAAGTTGGGTTTAAAATTGGTTTATTTTCCTATGATCAAGAAGTACATCTTGCTATCCTTCCTTCAATCCTTTGGACTTGGAATCAAGGTGCTTGTCATGGCAGAGTTTTTATCTCAAACTAAATACTCTATTGGTAACCAGATTTTTCTTGCTAAAGTGAATTTGACGTATGATAAAGTTTTCGCTTGGACCATCATTTTGATCTTGCTTTCTGTACTGATTGAATACGTGATTCATCGTTATCAAAAAGGCACTGAATAATTATCGGATTTTTCACATGTTTGATTTTATGCATAGCATAAATCTCAAAAAGTTGAATGAAAACGAAGTGTTATTTATAGAGTTATTTAGAAAGTCTATTTATTTTTACAAACGAATGAATATGTGTTGCTATTTTCAAAACTATCAAGTATAATAATAGTGTTTCTTCTACCTTTCGTAGGAGAGACCCGTGAATTAGTCCTAATGCCTACATCCCCCCCCAAGGCATTAGGACGTTTTTTTATACCAATGTCAAATTCTGTTTGGTATGGTATAATGAATCATGAAAAAGTGAAAAGAAAAGAGATGAAATTATGTCTTGGATTGAATGTCATTTCCATGCGAAATCAATGAATATGAATACCAGTGTGAATGTTTTATTGCCTGAAGATATCCAACCTGGAGAAAAACTTAAAGTCTTGTATCTCTTACATGGCTATATCGGAGATCATACAGATTGGATGCGGTTTTCTTCGATAGAACGCTATGTTGAAGATTATCGTTTAGCAGTTGTAATGCCAAGTGTTCATAACAGTTATTATACGGATATGGTGTATGGCATGGCATACTTCACCTATGTGTCAGAAGAACTTCCTCTCTGGATAGAGCAAACTTTTCCTGTTTCAAATAAAAGAGAAGATCGTTATGTTGCTGGATTATCCATGGGTGGTTATGGTGCATTCAAGATGGCTTTTTCAAAACCAGAAATGTATTCAAAAGCTGCATCATTATCTGGCGCTTTGGATATTGTAGGCATACGAAGCAGAAGTATAACCAATCAACGGTTTTCGCAATATGAAGCAAGCTTTGGTAAAGAGTCACTGGTTGGAACATCATCAGACTTAAAGTATCTTGTTTCAAAACTGAAAAAAAACAATCAGATCATGCCTGATCTTTATTTAGCATGTGGCACTGAAGATTTTGTTTTTGATGATTTCATCCAATTTAAATCACATTTAGACCAATTGGGTATAACCTATCGTAGTGAATCTTCAATGGGAGACCACAACTGGGTCTTCTGGGATGCTTATATTGTTCGTGTGCTTGCCTGGTTATTTGAAAAATAAAAGTCCTGAATTTAGGACTTTTTGTTTGCAAATCTGATGAAGTCAACGAAAACTTTGCTCCAGGCAAGTTCGTTGTGTTTGTCATCGGTCTCGATGTATAAAATATCTTGAACCGATTTCGATTTGAGTAGTTTTAATAGTTTTCTGCTATTTTCAAGATATAAAAGATTGAAGAATGGCGTATTTTCGTCACTGGTTTCATTTTGACCGATTGAGATGAAATAACGTTGTTTAGAATCAATGGTGCGACTCGATAGAAAATCCAAGAAATCTTTTTCATTAAACCAGGATGCTAAAGAAAAGACACCCACATTCATAAAAGTATTGGGATATTTGACAGCGATGTAACATGAGATATAAGCGCCCATAGAACTACCAGCAAGCATAGTATGTTCATAATCGGGAAGTGTACGATATGTTTTGTCGATAAAAGGTTTGACGTGATTTACGACAAAGTCGGCATATATATCACCAAGTCCTCCAATGTCAGCATTGGTCATTTTCTTGACTTCGCTCTGACCTTTCCAAGGCGAGTACTCATAAAAACGTAAATTGGAATTGTCGATTCCGACAACGATGAGTTCATTGATGATTTCTTTTTGATATAACGCATCAAGTGTTTCGGAGATTTTCCAAGAATGTTCTGAATAGGATGTTTTGTCATCAAATAGATTCTGACCATCATGCATATAAAGAACGGGATACTGTTTTTTGGAATCTTCATAACCTTCAGGTAATAAAATTCTCAAGGTTCGTTCGTTTTTCGTTGTTTCAATATAGAGCGATTTTTGAATCATTTGACTCATATCATGCACCACCTATCGATTTCATTCTATCATAAAGCGGTTTGAGTAGACTTGATTTTGCCAAATATGATAAAATGAAAGATAGATAGAGGAGGTTTATCTCTTTATGAACAAACAAACAAATCACAAACAGATCAATCGTCTGGGTTTTGGCTCATGGCAACTCGGTAACACAGAATTCTGGGGATATATGTCGATTGATGAGGGTATTGACCTTGTCAGGGCAGCTATTGACAAAGGTATCAACTTTTTTGACACGGCTCCTGGTTATGCTGCGGGCATGAGCGAATGGATCCTGGGTTCAGCAACCAATGACAGAAGAGAAAAAGTCTTTATCAATACCAAATTAGGTCATACAGCAGATGGGGAGACCGATTTTTCAGTATCTTCACTTCGTGAACAAATCTATGAATCACTTGAAAGATTGGAAACAGACTATTTAGATAGCATTCTCCTTCATAATCCAAGTATGGATATCCTCGAAGGTAAAACCGATCACTTTGAAGAACTAGCAAAAATCAAAGAAGAAGGATTAATCCGAAACTATGGTGTTAGTATCGACACCTATGAGGAACTGAGAGCAGTTTTAGATCATGTCGAACTGGACATGGTTGAGATATTATTCAATATTTTCTTTCAAAGTCCAAAAACATTGTTCAAGGAAGCACATGAAAAAGGCATCAAACTCATTGTCAAGGTTCCTTTGGACTCTGGATGGTTAACAGGCAAATATGATGAGTTTTCTGAATTTGATGGCATTCGTTCCAGATGGGATGATGAAACCATTCAACGCCGTGCATCATTGATTCGTGATGTTAAGGAAATCACTGGTGCAGATGATCTCACCAAATATGCGATTGCTTTTGTTTTAAGTTTCCCTGAAATCACAGCGGTCATTCCAGGTATTAAAAATAAAGAACAACTTAATGATCATATCGCTAATGCCAATTTCATTTTGTCTAATGAAATCAAACAAAAACTGATTGATCTTTATGAACTTAAAATCAAAGATAATCCACTTGTCTGGTAAGTTCAATTCAATCCATGGCTGAATTTCAGCCATTTTTTTTAGTGCGTATGAAATAAAAATATACATGTTCTATCAAACAATTGTATAATAGGCATAATCAATGAGAGAAGGAGTACACTATGGGGACATTAATCAATGTTGGTGCAATCATTGTTGCAAGTATCTTAGGCGTTATCTTTAAAAAGGGATTACCAGAGAAAATCCAAAAGAGCATTATGCTTGTAATGGGGATTGGTTTGGTTGCTCTTTCGTTAGGTTGGTTTCTCAAAGACTTTTTAAGTATTGATAATGGGACTCTAAAAACATCAAGAGAACTCTTAATCATCATCTCACTCGTTATTGGGACGCTCCTCGGCGAATGGATTGATATTGACGGTAAACTCTCGAGAGGTGCTGAAAACATAGAAAAGAAGTACAATCTACCACCACTAGCCAAAGGATTTGTTGCTGGGACACTCATCTTTTGTGTTGGTTCAATGGCGATTATGGGATCAATCAGTGATGGGATTTACCAAGACAGTACTACATTAATTATAAAAAGTACACTTGACTTTGTCACTGCAATGATTTTAGCATCTGTATTTGGTATTGGTGTCATCTTTTCTGCAGTCAGTGTCTTAATCTATCAAGGATCTATTACACTTATTGCCATGTTTGCATCTGATTTTATTCCTACAGATATGAGTACAGCCATATCAATGGTTGGAAATATTCTTTTGATTGCTATTGGTATAAATTTCATGGAACTCAGAAAAATCAAGGTGGCTAACATGTTACCCTCACTTTTGGTACCCATCATTTATTATTTAGTTCTTATGTTGTTTTGATTGGAGGCTATTTTGGAATATTGTAAGATTTGTGGTCAACCGACTATTTCATATGAACATCCTCGATTTGACATGATTTTTCATGAATGTTTATCGTGTGAGTTTATTTTTAAAGACAAAAAAAATTATATAAGCAAGCACGAAGAATTGAAAAAATATGAAGAACATCATAATTCTGAAGAGAATATCGGATATGTCAATTTTCTTAACAACTTCTTAGATGCTGCAGTTTACCCCTTTATCCAATCAGGAAAAGCACTTGATTTCGGTAGTGGACCTAATCCGGTTTTGGCAAAACTTCTAGCTAAAAATCAAATGTTTGATGTAGATATTTATGATCTCTATTATGCACCTGACCCAGTCTATAAAAATCAAACGTATGATCTCATCACATCAACCGAAGTTATAGAGCATCTTAGGGATCCAATCGAAGTGTTCCGTTTTTTTCATAAACACCTTAAACCAGATGGTTATCTGAGTCTCATGACTTTATTTCATCCAAAAGACAAAACACTATTCTTTGAATGGTTTTACATCAGAGATGAGACACATGTATCATTTTATACCTCCAAAACCATCCGAAGGATTGCTGAAAACATGGGGTTTGAATGGATTGATAGCAATGAGTATCGTTATGCAGTTCTCAAAAAAAGTATCTAAGTCATGGATACTTTTTATTTTCAATAAAGCTTATTGTCATCTCAAGTATTTTTATGTTATCATATAAACTAGAGTATTTTGAAATTCAAAACAAAAGAGGGATATGAATATGAAGAATCTAAAAATCGTTTTAAGCGTGTTTCTGCTCAGTTTTATTCTGAGTTTGTTTGTGTTATATACACCAACACCTGTTTCTATGAATGACGAGACGTTCAGCGCAGCCACTGCAGCAGAACATATCTCAGTGATTTCACAGGAACCACATTCCGTTTTTGATCCTGTTGCTCATGAAACAGTCAGACAATACATCAAAGGGCAACTTGAAGACTATGTTGGATCTGCCAATGTTTCTGAACTGAACTATACCAGTGCAGAAGTTGGTGACAACACGCCTTATGATATCCACGATTTGCTTGCTGTGATTCCTGGTGATTCTGAAACAGGGATCTTGCTGATTGCACATTATGATTCTAGAGGTCATGTCGGACGTGCGGGAGAACTTGGACGTTCCTATGGTGCAGCTGATGATGGGTATGGCATTGCAACTTTATTAGAAATCGCTCGTATTTACGGGAAGACGCATTTGACGAACAGTATCTATATTCTTGCTACTGATGGAGAAGAAACTGGCTTATATGGTGCAAAAATGGCAGCTCAAGCGCCTTTTGTCGATCATGTTGGGTTTGTAATCAATGTAGAAGCAAGAGGTAAAGAAGGCGCAGTTTACATGTTTGAAACAAGTACAAACAATGAAACTGTCATCGATTTCTACAAGAATGCTCAACTTCCTGTATCCTATAGTTTGGCAACAGCAGTTTATACTGTGATGCCAAATTCTACAGATTTCACTGAATTCTTGGCTGTTGACAAACAAGGTATTAATTTTGCTGTCCTTGATGATTTGTATTATTATCATACACCAAATGACAATTACGAAAATATCAATCTTTCATCCATCCAGCATTATGGATCACAGATTGTTCCACTCGTTAATGAGTTTGTCAATAACAGTGTCTACAGTGATGTCAATCATTTTGTAGGTGAGCAAAATCAGGTGTTCTTCACAATCTTGCCAAATGTCTTTGTTGCTTATAGAGAATCAACAATGCAAGTACTTCATTTCTTGTTTTTAGCACTACTCATTGGTATTACTGGATATTTGACCGTTAAGAAAGAGGTTAAATTATCAAGTGTTGGAAAATATCTAGGCATCATTTTTGGAATGATTGTTGTGACGGCTATTGTTGGGCTATATTTGGCGAAGTTGATTGCTTTCATCGGTCATGTTCCGTTCTCAATCACTTATGTTCGTTTGCAACACACAGATCTTGTGACTGTGCTCATTCTTGGTGGTATGGCGATTGGATTGGGATATCTCTACTATAAGTTTGTCAAGACAGAAGAAAACAAGAAGGCATGGATGATTGCCGGTATTATCATCAATTTGTTCTTAGCATTGATCACTGGATTTGTCCTGAGTGGAGCAACATTCCTATTCTTTGTTCCAGCTGCTTTCGGAATCTTAAGTCTTTACGTCTTGACATTTGTCAAAAATAAGATCGCACTTCATGTCGTCTTATCACAAAATATGTTATGGAATCTCTTGTTGATCGTTCCAATTTTGTTCTCATTGTATTTAGCATTAACTGTTGGCGGACTACTTGCTTTCATGGTGATTCTTTTGATCAACTTGACAGCATTCATCCCCTATGTTTTCAAACAACTAGAAATCTAATCCAAATGGAATCGTCCTTGACGGTTCCTTTTTTTTGTTTTTCATGTATGATTAAAGTGAGGTGATCTTATGAAAAAAGTAGCAGTTGTGACTGGTGCAACTTCAGGTATTGGCAAAGCTGTTTTAGAACTTCTTCTAAGAAGCGATGTTTCTGTCGTTGCACTTGGAAGAAATCCTCTTCGCATCAAACAGGTTACTGATGAATTTTCAGACTTGATTAAACCTGATCAACTTGATTTTGTCATAGGTGACTTATCGGATAACGAACAAACAAGAAAAGCTGCACTTGATCTTGAGAAGATCATCAAGACCAAGTATAAAGGACAACTTGATCTTTTATACAATATCGCTGGGATGGTCAGTACTGGATTTCATGAAAATGTTGATCATATCGAAAAGACGTTTGCAGTCAATCATCTTTCTGTCTTTCATTTGACAGCACATCTTTACCCATATCTAGCAAAAACGGAAGATAGCAGAGTTCTTGTCGTAAGTTCCTATTCTCATTATTGGGCAAAAGTTGACTGGAAAAATATTCAAGCAAAAAAAGGGTATAACGTGCTAAAGAGCTACAGCAGATCCAAACTGTACAATGTTTTATTCGTGAAAGCTTTCGCAAGAAAATATCCGGATGTTAAGATTTATGCCATCGATCCTGGATTAGTCAATACAGAAATTGGTATGAAAAAGACCAGTGGACTTGTGAACTGGATCTGGAATCAAAGAAGAAAAAGAGGGACAGATGCCTATTTTCCAGCCAAATTCATGATTGATGTTGGTCTATCACCTGAATATCTTGAGTTATCTGGATCTTATATCAAAGAAGGCAAACCAATCCCTTCATCCAAACGATCAATGAACATCGAAGATCAAGAGAAAATGTGG
>QKIB01000034.1 GCA_003249785.1 Acholeplasmatales bacterium | reverse complement strand
GAGCAAAGAAAAAAAGCTTTATTGAGCCATTTCAAAAGTATTGATGATATTAAAGAAGCTGATGATGAAACATTAAAATCATTGGGTATCCCTGCTGAAGTTATTCAAAAGATCAAAGAGGCACTTTCATGAGAAAAATCATTCACAGCGTTGATAATTCAATCAAGGTTTTCTATCTCATCATCGATGGCAGAAAGATTGGATTCTACCTTTCCAATCGTCTTGCCAAAACTTTTTTCATGTATTTGAGAAAAGGTGTTCTTGTTGATTTTGAGATTTCCAACCGCAAGAAAAAAATTGGTATTTACTCCTTTTATCAAGTAGCTCACTTCAATCAGATTATCTCTCTATATCCTTTTTATGTGCATTATGATATCAAGCAGATGCGTTTGGACATGAAAGAAGTTCTCAATAGCTATAAGCATTATTTATTCATTGATTTTGAAATGACCATGCCTGGTTATCATGACCGCGTCTTTCGACCTGAAATCATCCAAGTCGGTTATGTGATTGCTGAAGCCCAAGGCAAGATTCTTCATGAAGATGGGTATTACATCATGCCCAAACAACATCAGACTTTAAGCAGACGAACCAAGAAGTTTTTGAATCTGGATGAAGAAAAGTTTTTCAGCGAAGCAGTAACCTATGATGTCTTTTATCAAAAGCTAAAAAAACTGTTAAAGAAATATCAGCCGAAACTGGTTGTTTGGGGTAAAAACGATATCACTGCAATGAATGATTCCTATCAATTACATGAACAAAAACCACTTACCGATGAAAAACAATTTGTTGACTTATTAAAATTACATAAAGATTATTATAATTTGCGCGATGATCTTGGATTGTTCAAAGCTTATAAAACGTATTACAATGTTGACTTTGATCAAGCACATGATGCCAAGGATGATGCCTTGGTAACGAAATATGTGTTTGATGCATTCTTGGACACTATGAAATAAAGAGCCTAGCGTTTTGCTAGACTCTTTTTTTAATTTTTAAGATCTACAACGACAGGGATGACCAAAGGTCTTCGTTGTGTCATGTCATAGATTTTTTGATTCAGTCTGTCGATGACTGCTTGTTTCAAATTGAGTTCATTATACATTTTTCTGCCAAGTTCTGTCTGAACAACTTTTTTAACTTCATTAGCAAGTTGTGAAGTGATCTCTTCATTGCCCTTCATATAAATGAAGCCCCTGGAAATGATTGTTGGATCATTGACGAGTTTCTTGGTTTGTGTGTTGATTGATAAAATGACTGAGAATAATCCTTCTTCACTTAACAGTTTTCTTTCCTTGATCACGGTACTGCCGATGTCACCGATGCCCGTTCCATCAATATACACTTCACCAGAGGTAACTTCTCCAGCTTTCCTGATTGAAGTCTTGGTGAGTGCTGCAACGTCACCGTTATCCATTACGAGAATGTTTTCAGCCAATACGCCACAATCAATTGCTAGTTGTTTATGAAGTTTCAACATTCTGTGTTCGCCGTGCATTGGGATAAAGAATTTAGGTTTGACAAGACTGAGCATCATTTTTAAATCGTTCTGACTGCCATGCCCTGAAGTATGGGTATCAGCAAGTGGACCGTTGGTGATGACATCAACATCCAGTCTAAATAGTTTGTTGATGGTTCTGTTCACACCTTCTTGGTTTCCAGGAATTGGTGAAGAAGAGAAGATGACAGTATCTCCAGGCAATGCTTTGATCTGTCTGTGGTTACCGTTTGCGATTCTGGATAGTGCTGCTAATGGTTCACCTTGTGAACCAGTGACAAGCAATGTCACTTCATGAGGTTTCATGCGGTTGATTTGTTCAGCATTGACAATGGTGTCTTTCGGAGTTTTGATGTATCCAGTTTGCATCCCGATTTCAATCGCACGTTCCATACTACGTCCAAAGACAGCGACTTTACGACCATTGAGAACAGAAGCTTCAATGATCTGTTGAATGCGGTACATGTTAGAAGCAAAGGTTGCGATAATGACACGACCATCGATTCTAGAAAAGAGTTCGTTAATTGATTTTCCGATTTTACTTTCAGAAGGGATCAGTTCATCACGTTCGGAGTTTGTTGAATCAGAAAGCATACATAAGACACCCTCGTCACCGATTGCAGCGAGTTTATCGTATTCTGCTGCAGGACCGACAGGTGTGAAATCGATCTTGAAGTCACCAGTATGAAATAATATACCCTGTTCTGTTCTAAAGACAATACCAAACATATCAGGAATAGAGTGATTGAGTCTGATAAAGGAAACTTTGACTTGGTCAAAGTCATACACATAATGACTCTTATAGACTTCAATTTTAGGTGATTTGATATCTTGATGTTCACCCAGTTTGTATTCAATCATATCAACAGCAATACCAGCTGCATAGATCTTGGGGATTGTTACTTTTTTGAGGAGATAAGGGATGCCACCGATGTGATCTTCATGTGCATGCGTGATGAAAAGACCGACGATACGATCTTCGTTTTCAACGAGATAAGTATAATCGGGAATGACATAGTCGATCCCTAATAAATGTTCATCTGGAAACAGAATACCAGCGTCTACGATATAGATTTTTCCGTGAATGTCATAGACATACATATTCTTACCAACTTCACCGAGACCCCCTAATGCAAAAATGCCGAGTTCACCGGTACTGAGTAATGGGTTTTCCATATTAAAATCCTCCAGCAGCGAATAATTACATTACTATTGTATAATATATTTCTTTAAAATGGTAGTAGAATACTTAATATGCTATAATATTTTTGAGGTGTCGGATGAAAACAATTATCTTTTTTGATGTGGATAATACCATTTACAACAACACATTGTCTTGCATTCCAGATCAAACCAAAAAACTATTGACTGAGCTTTCTAAAAATGAACAAGTCATCCTCGGTTTGGCGACCGGAAGAAGTCTGAAAAAACTTGGAATCATCAAAGATATTTTGCCTTTGTTTAAGTACAAAGTTGTGATGAACGGTGCTTTGGTCTACCATGGTGAAGATGTTGTTTTTGATGAGCCGATTGCTATGCCTGATGTTCTAGAAGTCCTTAAGATTGCCAAAGAACACAACATTTGTGTCAGTATGGTTGGCTTAGATGATGAAGCATTGAATTGCAAGGATACCTTTGTTGAAAAAGGACTCAAGCAGGTTAGAGGGTTGTCTCCTTATGTAGATGCTGCATTTTATGAATCACATCTGATCTATGAGTTTTGGCTATTTTCAGAAGATGAAACCAAGCTTCATCAAATGACTGAGCGTTTACCTAAATTCAAACTCTATCCTTGGTTTAGAATTGGAGCGGATTTGGTGTATGCGCATATCCACAAGGCAACTGGGATCAAAAAAGCGCTTCGAAATGAATCTGATTATCGGCTGATATGCATCGGTGATGGCGCCAATGACATATCCATGATTGAAATGGCAGATCTTGGCATTGTGATGGATAACACACGCGATGCTAAACTAAAAGAAAAAGCCGATCACATTGCTCCTCATATCAAGGAAGATCAGCTTTATGATTTTTTCAAGTCTATTCATCTAATTTAGGACGAATCTTGTCTTGCACGTCCTTGATGATTTCTTTCGGGACATAGGGTGAGATATCTGCATGATGGACAATCAATTCTTTGATTGCCGAAGATGAAACAAAATGGTTTCTGGATGATGGAAACAAAATGATGGTTTCAATGTTTCGATTTAAGTTTCTGTTAAACTGATACAAAGCATACTCGTTTTCATAATCTTGAATGTTTCGAAGCCCACGAACCATGATGTCGATCTCATTTTTCTGAGCATATCTGACGATTAAATCGCTGGTGAATGTGACGATCAAATTATCAACATCGGTTGTGACTCTCTTGATCATTTCCATCCGTTCTTCAGTTGTGAATGTAGGTTGTTTCTTGTAGTTGTCTGCGACCACAACATGGAGTTCATCCACGATTTTCGCAGCACGTTTGATGATGTCCAAATGTCCGATAGTCAAGGGGTCAAATGTCCCTGGATATACAGCCTTTTTCATAGCATTACCTCATTTCAATATTAGTATAACATTAAATCACAAAAAAAATAAAAAGGAGATTTGCAAAATGAATGTTTATCGTAAAAGTTTGGTTGTACAACTTATCTTGTTTTTCGTATTCTTTATCATAGGTGCGAATATCATCATCACACATTTCTTTGGTCAAAGCGCACCATGGATTGGCTATATCATCATCGTCTTATTGGTTGGTTTAGGTGTGGTTGGCTATATGATCTATCGCAGATCTGATGATCGTGTTGCAGTCGTCACAAAGCAAGAAATGAATTTGATCAAGTATTTGCTTTATGGCTATTTTGGTGTTTATGTCTTGCAGTTGATCTTATCGACTATGAGCTGGATTGATCAAATGATTCTAGCGATTGTTTCTGGTGTCATCCTGATGATGATTGCTTTAGGTGGCATGGTTATCCATTATGGAATTATCAAAATCAAATAGAGTGCTTAGGCATTCTTTTTTTTATCAAGCCTTATCTAGGCAATATCAGTTTGAAAATGCTATAATTAAATCAGAAAGAGGTGACGAGAAATGAAAACACTCACAGACACTTACACATTAACAAATGGCACGAAAATGCCAAAAATCGGATTTGGAACCTGGCAGGTTCCAGATGGAGACATCGCGTATCAATCAGTTCTGATGGCACTGAAAAATGGGTATCGACATATTGATACAGCAGCTGCATACAGAAATGAAGAATCTGTCGGTAGAGCAATCAAGGATTCAGGTATTCCAAGAGAAGAAATCTTTGTAACAACCAAACTTGAATCTCATATCAAGACGTATGAAGGTGCACTCGAAGGATTTGAAAAATCCTTAAAAGCGCTTGATTTGGATTATGTTGATCTTTACATCATCCATGCGCCATGGCCATGGAGTGAGATCGGTAAGGATTGCAGAGAAGGCAATGTTTTGGCCTACAAAGCATTAGAAAAAGTTTACGCTGAAGGTCGTGCGAAAGCAATTGGGGTTTCTAACTTCAATCCACAGGATATTGAGAATATCATTGAACATTGTGATATTGTCCCAATGGTAAACCAAATTGGATACTTCATCGGACACAATCAAAAAGAAACTGATGAGTATTGCAAAGCGAAAAATATTTTGGTTGAAGCATACTCACCACTTGCGATTGGTCAATTGCTCAAAAATCCTGACATCATTGATATGGCAAAGAAGTATGATGTCACACCAGCACAGATTAGTATCAGATACTGTATTGAAAAAGGTACAGCACCACTACCTAAATCAACCCATGAAAACAGAATCATCGAAAACACAAAGGTCGACTTTGTGATTGACAAGAAAGATATGGATTTTCTTGATTCAATCAATGACGATCCTAGAAAATGGTCATAATAAAAAAGAGCTGATACATGGTATCGGCTCTATTTTTCTGCTAAACGTTTTTGACAATCTTCACAATACCCATAAACGGTCATATCATGATGTGTAATCTTGAAATGATGATCTTTTGCTATCTGATCAGCGATATGGTCAAGATGACAGTCGATCTCATACATTTTCTGGCATTCAATACAAATCATATAGTGATGATGATCTTTCTGGTTGATATAATAGTACGCTGTGTTTTTCATGGTGCTTTTTGAAATCATGCCTTGTTCAAAAAATGTATCTAATGTTCGATAAACCGTTGATAGATTCATCGTATGATCAGGGAGTTCATTCAAGATCATTTCAGCACTTTTAGGCTGAGGTGATTCTGTTAAAAGATTCAAAATCTTCTTTCTTTGTTGTGTCATGCGCATGGTATCATCTCCTTAAAAGTGTTTTGAAAAGAATCAAAATCAATAATAATACTGAATAAATGACGACGATGGTTGACCCTACTGGAATTTGTAAGGGGTGAGCGATGAAGATTCCAAGAATAACAATGATGAAAGATGAAATGATTCCCAATACCAACGTGTTCTTGAAACTCTTGGTAAGCTGACTCGAGATGACCGAAGGGAAGATGACAAGTGCTGATATCAACAAGGTTCCTATCGTTCTGACACCAATAACAATAAAGAATGCTGTCAAGCCTGCAAGCGCATATCCTAGTAATGTGGTTTTGACCTTGGAAAATTTGGCATAACTCTCATCATAAGTCATGAGAAGTAAAGGTCTATATAAGAACAGGATATAAACCGCGATGATGACAGTGATTACAATCGATAATATCAATTCTGCACTGGTTGCCGTAAAGATATTACCAACCAATAGACTTTCAATCGAGATATTGAATCCTTGACCTTTTTTAACGATGATTAACCCAATCGCAAACGAGAGTGCGGAAACGAGTCCGATTGCAGCATCTCCATTGATGGTCTTTTTTGTTGAAAGGTATTTAATCAGTAGAGAAGCTGCCATGACAAATGGAATGGCGATATAAACCGGTTCATTATAGAGAACCATACCCAAGATGATTCCAGCAAAACTGACATGGGCAAGTCCATCAGCAATCAACGCTTGTTGATTTAAAACAAGAAAGGGACTCAAGAGTGATGCAGACAATGCTAAGGCGATTCCGATCATGAAGGCATGCTGGATGAAATCATATTGTAGAAAATCAAACATGATGATGCCCCCTATGTTCAAATTCATGGAAATCTCTGTATGATCCAAAGAACTTAATCGTTTGATCCACATACATGGTTTTACATTGATCCTTAACTGCATCGGTTAAGTCATGCGTGACATGAATGATAGTCATCCCTTCATTTTGTTGGAACTCATAGAGCATCTGATAAAACTTTTCTCTAAACGAAGGATCAAGTGCAGATGTTGGTTCATCCAGAATGAGCAGATCCGGATGACCGATCAGTGCACGGATCAAAAAGACACGTTGCTGTTGTCCACCAGAAAGATAGGACATGCTCGCATGCATGAGCTGTGGGATTTCCATTTTGTCAAGCCATTTTTGAATCAAATCAATCTCTGTTTTAGTAGGTATAAGTTTCTGTTTTCTAAAACCACTATAGATAACTTCCTGGACTGTCATTGGGAAATTCGTTTTGGTATTCAATTTTTGAGGTAAGTAACCCATGTGCATCGACTGATTGATACTGATGATGCCTGATGTTGGCTTTATCAAACCAACAAGCAATTTGACAAGTGTCGTCTTTCCGCTACCATTGGGGCCGATGATATGCAAGAAATCCCCTTTGTTGACATGGAAATTGACATCATGCAGCACATTGAATTTTCCAAAGGAAACGGATACGTTTTGATAATCGATCATAAGTTTAAGTGGTGGCCAATGCAAGTTTCAGCTGATCGAAATCACGCTGTAACAACTCGAGATAGGTCACATGCCCTTCAAAGTCTGTAGTAGATACATTTTCAAATGCATAAAGTTTGAGTAAAGTCAGATTATAACCATCCAAAGCCAGTTGATCTTTGATGGTGTTAGCTGCTTTTGGTAAAGCTAAATCTTCAATAAATAGATAGTGCGTTCCAGCGTCTTTAACTTCATTGGTGAATGTGATCAGTTCACTAGAAGTCAAATCAGCATCGGGCTTGAATTCTTCAAACAAGGGAACGATGAAAAGTCCATATCTTGATGCTAAAGATCCAAGTGCATTGTGGCCAGCGAAGTAAATAGTTGATCCAAGATAAGTAGGACTTGTAAAATAATCCATCATTTCTTGACTGAGTGCATTGATTTGATTGATATAATCAAGTGCATTTTGTCTGTAATAAAGCTCGTTAGCTGGATCAATAAGTACAATCTGTTCGACAATGGCTTGTATGAGCTGAACAGCATTGGCGGGATCTGTCCAGAAATGAATGGCGTTTGCTGCGATTTCATCTGCTGAAAGATTCATCGCATATGGATAGTCAACAGGTGTATAATGTTTTGATAAATTCATCACAATCGTGTTCGTTCCACCGATGGTCGAAGGATCTTTGATCCATGTATCGATACTTGTACTGGTATAAATAAATAGTTTGGCTTCTTTAATCGTCACCATATCCTGACTGGTTGCTTCATACTCATGAACTTCAGCTCCTGGAGGTATGATTTGATGGATGGTCATTTTGTCGCCAACAATCTGCTTTGCAAAGTCATATTGTGGGTACATAGTCGTCACAATATCATAGCTTGGTGCAGCACTGCAAGATGACATCATCAAGAGTATTGATAAGATAAATAAAGAAAAGATCATTTTTTTCATGTATAGACTCCTTATTGCAAATGATTCGCAATATGATTATATCATAGAACCTGCTTATTGCAAATGATTCGCATTTAAATTATGAAGAATTACAAAATGCATGAAATTTAATCATTAAATTGAAATTTAATTAAAAAAATGCTATACTAGAAGCCTAAACATGAGTGGGATGATGATTCCACTCGTTTTATTGAGGTCAAAATGAATTTAGAAAATATGAGAAAAAAGTTAATCCCAATCCTTGATCGTAGTGGGTTGGAAATCTACAGCATTAAGCTCAAAAGGGAATATGGAGAGAAAATCGTTGAGATCTTACTTGATACCGATACCATCGATATCGATGAACTCGAAAAGATCCATCTTGAATTTCAAGAATCACTCACTGATGATGATCTCGATCCTGATTATTATCTCGAACTCTCATCTTTAGGTGCAGAGCGCCCCATTGAGGATCGAGAATCCCTTACAAAAGCAGTCGGTTCCTATATTTTTCTAGCATCGCCAAAATATAAGGGAACTGGAACACTGATATCATTTGAAAATGATATAATAGTATTGGAAATCAACGACAGAGGTCGTTTCAAGAAAATCGAAATCAAATTTGATGATGCCAGCAAGATGCGTACGTCAATCAAATTTTAGGAGGATAACAATGATAAGCAAAGAATTTTTCAAAAACATCGATGCAGTTGCTGATGAAAAAGAATTATCACATGACCAAGTCGTTGAAGCGTTTGTCCAAGGGATGATCGCAGGCTGCAAGAAAGCACATGACGTGCGTTCCTGCCGTGTTGAAATTAAAGAAGAAAAAGCAGAGATTCTCGTGTATAAGCAACATCTAGTTGTAGATGAATACAGCATGGATGCAGACAAGAATTACACACAAATACTACTAGAAGAAGCAAAACAAATCAATTCAAGAATCAAAGTCGGTGATATTCTTGAACAAAAAATTGATCCCAAAGAATTCGGACACTTTGCAGTTCGCGACTTCAAGAGCAGACTCAATGAAACATTGATCAATTTCCAAAAGGAAAACTTATACAAGCACTTTAAGGCATATGAGCATGAAATGCTCACTGCACGCGTCATTGACGTAGCTGATGATCATTTCAGACTCGATATCGGTAAAGATCTAACCACACTATTGCCTAAGAAGGAAGCACTCCCTAAGGACAATTTCCATATCGGAGATTATGTCAGAGTTTATGTTTCAGATGTAGAAATGAAGACCAAGTGGCCAAAAGTGTTCGTTACACGTTCACATCCTAGTCTGATTATCCGTCTTTTGGAAAGCTTCATACCAGAAATCAAAGACGGTATCATCGAAGTTATGGGGATTTCTCGTGATCCAGGTGATCGTTCCAAGATTGGTGTGAAATCCAATGATCCCAAAGTCGATCCTATTGGAGCATGTGTTGGTGAAGGCGGAGCTAGAATCCGTGAAATCGTTAAAGCGCTCAGTGATGAAAAGATAGACTTATTCCGTTGGAGCGACAATGAAAAAGAATTGATTGCCAATGCGCTTCAACCTGCTGAAGTCATTGCAGTCACCAGAGTGAATCCAAAGGAAAAGACAGCCCTCGCCATCGTACCTGACAATCAGTTATCGCTTGCAATCGGTAAACTCGGACAAAACGTCAAACTTGCAGTTCAAGCATGCGGATGGTCCATTGATATCAAGAGCGAAACCATGGCTCAAGGCGAAGGCATCTTATATTAACGTTTAATAAAGAGGTGAACTAGATGGCTAAAGTCAAGAAAATACCCATGAGAACTTGTGTCGTCACTAAGGAAGTCTGTCCTAAAAAAGAATTGATTCGTATTGCAGCAACCAAAGAAGGTGTTGTCTCCATTGATTTAAATGGCAAAGCACCAGGTCGTGGTGCGTATCTCAAACTGAACAAAGACGTGATTTTGCTTGCTAAGAAAAACAAAGCACTTGACAAGAAACTCGAAGTTTTGGTTCCTGATCAGATTTATGAAGATTTGCTGAAGCTGATTCATGAATCATAACATCGGTCTTGCCTATCGGGCAAGAAAAGTCACAGTTGGCACTGAACTGACCATTCAGGCGCTCAGAAACGGACAGGTTTTTCTCATCTTACTGGCTACAGATGCATCGGATTTGACGAAGAAAAAAATCTATGACAAATCCAAGTCATATGCAGTTGAAGTCATCGAAAAGTATTCATCTTTAGAATTATCTCAATCTATAGGCAAACAAGACATCAAAGTGATTGGTCTGACCGACAGGGGGTTCGCTCAACTATTGATGCATTAAAGAAGGAAGTGATATGATGCCTGCAAACAACAGAAAATCCAACAACAAGAAAAACTTCTCAAATAAGCGACCAGTTAATCATGGTCCAAAAAGAGAAAAGAAGCAAACAGGAGACAAAATATTCATCTATAAGCCAGACATGAATGTCGCAGCAGTCGCAGAAGGTTTGAACCTAAGCAATGCTGCCATGATCAAAAAGCTGATGCAACTTGGATTGATGACATCGATCAATCAGGTGATTGATCGTGATACCATTGAAGTCATTGCTCTTGATGAAGGTTATAAAGTCGAAGACGAAGTGATCACTGATGTGACCCGTTTTGATGAAATGGAAATCGTCGATGATCCCAATGATATGAAAAAAAGACCAGCGATTGTCACCGTCATGGGACATGTTGACCATGGGAAAACAACGTTACTGGATGCCATTAGAAAATCCAGAGTCGTCGAAGGTGAAGCCGGAGGTATCACTCAGCATATTGGTGCTTATCAGGTCATTAGAAATGGTGAACCAATCACCTTCATTGATACCCCAGGTCATGCTGCATTTACTGAAATGAGAGCAAGAGGTGCTAAAGTCACCGATATCGTTGTTTTAGTTGTAGCTGCTGATGATGGCGTCATGCCACAAACCATTGAAGCAATTGATCATGCCAATGCGGCAAAAGTGCCCATCATTGTTGCTGTCAACAAGATGGATAAAGTAGGAGCTAATCCTGATCGCGTCATGACAGAATTATCAGAAAAAGGACTTGTACCTGAAGCATGGGGTGGTAAAACACCATTTGTTCGTGTATCTGCACTTAAAAAACAAGGTATTGATGAACTCCTGGATGTCATTCAACTCTTGAGTGAAATTGAAGAATTTAAAGCCAATCCGAATCGTTTGGCCAAAGGCACAGTCATTGAAGCAAGACTGGATAAAGGCAGAGGTGCCGTAGCAACCTTAATCGTTGAAACTGGAACCTTGCATGTTGGTGATTATATCGTCATTGGT
The DNA here is from genome assembly GCA_003249785.1 of Acholeplasmatales bacterium. Classification (GTDB taxonomy): domain Bacteria; phylum Bacillota_I; class Bacilli_A; order Acholeplasmatales; family Acholeplasmataceae; genus Peloplasma. The sequence goes on along the minus strand of QKIB01000034.1, from coordinate 22,840 downwards.
AACACATATGGCAAAATCCGTACCATGCAAGATGACCTCAAACGTCGTTATAATGAAGCAGTACCTTCACAGCCAATTGAAATTACTGGCTTAAATGAAGTCCCACTTGCCGGAGATGTTTTCATGGCGTTCACAGATGAAAAGATTACAAGACAGATTGCAAGTGAACGTCAATCCAGACAAAAAGAAACAGAACTCAAAGCGGTCAAGAAAACATCACTTGATTCTATGTTGGGTCAAATGGAAAGCACAGAAAAAGAACTGAATATCATCATCAAAGGTGATGTTCATGGATCGATTGAAGCCCTAAAGGGTTTACTTGAGAAAATCGATATTGATGGATTCCACGTGAATGTCGTTAGATCAACCGTAGGTGCCATCACTGAAAGTGATGTGACCTTAGCGAATGCATCCAATGCAATTGTCATCGGATTCAATGTCAGACCAACATCTGCCGTCAAGCAAGTTGCTGATCAGCAAGGTGTTGAAATCAGACTTTATAACATCATCTATCGTGTCCAAGAAGATATTGAAGCAGCTCTTAAGGGGATGCTCGAACCAACCTTTGAAGAAATTGTTACTGGTCAAGCTGAAGTTAGAGAAACCTTCAAAGTCTCCAAAGTGGGAACCATTGCAGGTTGTTATGTCACGGATGGCGTCATCAAACGTGATGCTTTAGTCCGTGTCATCAGAGACGGTATTGTTGCTTATGAAGGCAAGCTTGCATCACTCAAGCGGTTCAAGGATGATGCAAAAGAAGTCAAGAATGGCTACGAATGCGGACTCAGTATTGAAAATTATAATGACATCAAGATTGGTGACATCATTGAAGCTTCACAAATGAAGGAAGTTGAGGTGGAATAACATGTCAATTACGACAGACCGTCTGGCAAGTCTCATTCAACGAGAACTTGCATCCATTGTCAATCAAGCCGTTAAGGACAAAAGCTTTGGTTACATCAATTTAACTGAAGTCAAAGTCACCAAGGACTTGAGTTTTGCAACGATTTTCTACACCATTTTAAGCGATGATCCTAAAGTCATTGAAAAAGCTCACCATGCCATCGATGAAAGCAAGGTATTAATTCGTATGGAATTGGCAAAAAAAATCAAGAACATTAGAAAGATTCCTGAGTTGGTCTTCAAATATGATGAAGCACTTGCTTACGGAAATCATATCGATAAGCTTTTAAAAACATTAAAGTAACCTAGGTTACTTTTTTTGTTTATTTGATGATATAATAAAAATGGGTGAAACTATGTTTGCAAAGCTCATCATTGATATCAAACATGAAGAAGTGAATCAGATTTTCGACTATATCGTACCTTCTCGTTTTGATGGTTTTTTGATGCGTGGCATGCGCGTCATGGTTCCCTTTGGATCCATGATCAGAATGGGATATGTCATCGAGTTGGTTGAACAAAGTGAGGAAGCAACCAAAGAAATCATGGAAGTTCTCGATATTCTCCCATCCATCACCGATGAAACATTTATGATGATTGATGCGATTTTGGCAACATCCCCCAACTTATATAGTTCAGTTTTTGCAACCGTCTTACCAATTGGATTACAAATGCAATACCAAAAAGAGATTGTGCTTTTGGATGAAAAGAAAATACCAGCTGAGTTTAAAGACAAATTCAATTCAAAAGGATTATGGAGACTGAGTAAAACAGAAGACATTACATATTATCCTCAGATCAAAAGACTTTATGATGCCGGAATCATCGATATCAAACGTATCTACAAGCAAAAAGGATCATCGATTAAGAAAACATTCTATACGTTTAATGTGAACCATACGTATGAGAAAATTGATCTCTATCCATTAGTGCTTGATGCATATATGACCAATCACACCTATGAAAAAAAGGCATTGCATGACCTTGGATTGTCTCAATCCAACATCAACACTTTGGTAAAACATGAGGTATTGATACCTGATTTAAAAGAAACATCTAGAACCATAGGACATCATTTTGAGCTCGAAGACAAGAAAGTGGTTCTCAATCATGAGCAAAAACACGCTTATCAAAAAATCAAATCCGGATTTGGATCCAAACAAACCTTTCTTCTTAAAGGTGTCACAGGTTCAGGCAAAACAGAAGTCTATATCAAACTGATTGAAGATGTGATCAACAATAAAGAAAATGTGATGATTCTTGTACCGGAAATCACTTTGATTGGACCTATGGCACAACGACTAAAGTCCAAATTTGAACATGTTGCCCTTTATCATAGTGGTCTTTCTCAAGGGGAACTTTATGATCAATACCAACTGATTCAGAAAAATGAAGCACATATTCTACTTGGAACAAGAAGTGCTGTGTTTCAACCAATCGATCAACTGGGTCTCATCATCATTGATGAAGAACAAGATCAGTCTTATGAACAACAAGAAGGTGTCTATTACGATGCGAGATCAATTGCTGATCTCCGCTCAAAGATTCACCAAATACCTGTTGTTTTAGGAAGTGCGACACCCAGTGTCGTCACGATGTATCGCGCTTTGAATCATGAAATTGAACTTTTAGAACTGAATCACAGGTTTGATCATCATCAATTGCCTAAGATTACATTCGTTGATATGAAACAAGAACTTAAAGAGAAACATACATCAATATTTTCTAGGAAACTCCTTTCTGCAATGGAAGAGAGACTCAATAAACATGAACAAACCATTCTTTTATTCAATCGAAAGGGTTTTGCTCCATTTGTGATGTGTAGACAATGTGGTGATGTCCCAACTTGCCCGCATTGCGATATTTCTTTGACTTATTATGAGGATAAGAAAACACTGAAGTGTCATTATTGTGGATACGAAAGGCCTTATGAACAAACATGTGAAGTTTGTGGACAGGAAACGGTTAAACCTGTCGGTGTAGGTATTGAATATGTCCAAAAGATGTTGCAAAAAGCACTCCCAGAGGCAAAGATCATTCGCATGGATGCCACAACGACTAAAAACAAAGGTAAACATGAAGCCTTATGGGTTGATTTCATGAACCAGAAAGCAGATATTTTGTTAGGCACACAAATGGTTGCTAAAGGACTTGATTTTCCTAATGTAACGCTTGTTGGTGTCCTCATGGCTGATATGGCACTACGTGTTCCATCATTTCACGCAAGTGAAGATGCATACATGCTCTTGACTCAAGTCACTGGTCGATCCGGTAGATTCTTACCCGGTGAAGCCATCATTCAAGGCTATGATCTAGATCATTATGCCATCCAAAATGTTAAAACGACCTATGATGACTTTTATAAAGAAGCCATCTATTATAGAAAATTAGGAGATTATCCACCTTTTAAACATACAGCACAGGTATTGGTTGAGGGTGAGCAGTATCTCAAGACGTATCAACAGGCATTCTTACTTAAGAAGAAATTTGCTCAAGAAGGTCTGGACGTTTTAGGACCAACAGCTGCCATGATTCAGAGAATCAGGGATCAATTCAGATTTGTTGTCTCCACCAAGTCAGAAAAGCCTTTCGATGCAAAGATCTTTCACCTGATAGATGCCATGAAACAAAAAGATGTCACATTCAGATATTATCCAAATCTAGATATAGTGTAGGTGATCATATGAAAATTGTTGTGATGGGAACACCAGAATTTGCAGTTCCAATCTTTGAAAAAATCAGAGAAAAACATGACATATGCCTGGTTGTCACACAACCAGACAAACCAACTGGAAGAAAGAAGATGTTGACTCCATCTCCAGTCAAGGTGTTTGCAGAAAAACATCATCTTGATGTGTTTCAACCTCAAAAACTGAGAACATCATATCAAAGAATCATTGAACTCAATCCAGATCTATTGATAACAGCAGCGTATGGACAAATGCTTCCCAAAGCACTTTTAGATGCTGTTCCAGCGATTAATGTTCATGGCTCACTCCTCCCTAAATACAGAGGCGGTGCTCCCATTCAATATGCGCTTTTTGATGGCTGTAATGAAACCGGGATTACCATCATGCATATGGCTTATGAGATGGATAGTGGCGATCTTATCAGACAAGAGAGACTCAAGATAGACCCAAAGGATACCTATGGTTCTTTATCTCATAAATTGAGTATCCTTGGAAGTCAGATGATTCTAGGTGTTCTTGCTGAACTTCAAAATCATCAAGCACCAAAAACCAAACAAAATCCTGATGAAGTCACTTTTGCATATACACTCAAACGAGAAGATGAACATCTTGATTTCAATCAAAATGCTGATCACATCGTGAACAGAATACGAGGTTTATCGCCTGAACCAGGCGGATATATCATGTTTAAAAATCAGCTGATCAAGTTCTATCAAGCACAAATCAGTGATATAATAGAAACTAAGCAAAAACCTGGCCGAGTTCTAGAGGCAACAAAGGAACTCATCATACAAGCCGCTGACAAAGCTGTAGAAATCCTTGAAATACAAGTTCAAGGGAAAAAACGGATGGCAATCAAGGATTTTCTTAATGGACAAACCATCATCCAAAAGGGTGATGACTTCATAGAAGGGAATGATTCATATGGTGCATAAAAACGCCAAGAAAATTATCTTTACAAGACAGGAAATGTTTGACTTCAATAAAAAGACTTTACTTAATCGAGGTGTGACCATTGAAGCGATTGCAGAAATTTCATTTCAGCAACAATCCAAATATACAGATGATATCTCTCGTGACATCTGTATTGAATCAGTAGAAAAGATCTTATCACTGCGTGATGTCTTTCATCACGTTCAGCTGGCAGCAGAAATTGATCGATTGGCAGAAGAAGGCATGTTCAAAGGCCCAATCCAAGACATCATCTATGAAGATCTGGGATTGTTCGGAATTGATGAAACCATGGGTCTTGATGTTTCTGGTTTATATGGAACCATCGGACAAACCAACTTTGGGGACATTGACGTCAACAAGCATGGCATTGTAAAACGACTCAATGATGCCGGAAAAGAAGACGGAATCTGTCATACATTCATGGATGACATCGTCGGTGCGATTGCAGCAGCAGCATCCACAAGAGTTGCTCAAGTCATGAACGAAGAAATCGCACATGAAGATATTGGTGTTAAACGTTTCAGTATATTTGATTTATAAGATAGGATGATGATGAGTGGCTGAACCCAAAAAACGAGGCATCTTGAATTTGAAAGCCTTTGGTAAAAATATTTTTGCCAAGTTTTTTGGTTTTGAACAAGGCGTAGACATTACCAATGATACAGCTGTGTTATACCGAAGAAATGTTGTTATTAAGAATATCATTTTCTTATCCAATATTATGTATTCCATCATTTTATTGATTTTGTCTTTAAGCAGTGGACAGACCAGTGACTGGGTTGTAACGATTATTGCTTTACCACTTACTTATGTGATCAATAAATTACTTCGTAAGCTCATCAATATGGATCCTGAGGATAAGACCAAACAGATGGTTGCGATGTATGTTGCTGCGTTCTATATTTTCTTCTCATCCGTTTTGATTTATGCACGTCTCTATCAAAATCAATATTTTGAAACAGGTGCTTATATTCTAATGTACTATGCAGTTGTCGTTATCTCACTTTATCAGGAGAAAAGACTATTAAGTAGTAGTTTTCAGGCACTGCTTGCTTTACTCACTGCGATCCATCTGATTTGGACCTACAATTTTCATGGCTTGGTCAACGGACAAACCTTTGTTGAATTTCTACCTGCCTTTGTGCAATTGCCAGAGTTCAGTGATATTCTTTTAAGGACTTTATTATTCATTTTATTCTACTTTGTTGTCTACGCAATTGTTTCAATGGGACAGTATATGCAAGAAGAACGTAAGAAGGAACTCATCAAACGTCGACAGGTTCAAGGCGATTTCTCGCATATTGTTGGTGACTTGTTCTCTGTTGTCTTTTCCAGCAGTTATACACTCATGGACAAAAGACATGCACATCAAGTCCAAATGATGAGCGAAAAGCTAGCCAATAACTATGGCTTGCCACAAGCAAAGATCGAATCGATGAACAAATATGCGCTAGTTCATCTTCAGTATCAGGAAATCAAAAATCTCTTGAATGACATGAACACCTTTGATGAGCAAACTTATGACATGCTCAAAGAAAAGACTGAACTTGGATCCCAGATTGCCAAACGCATGCAGCTTGCCCAGAAGTGTGAAGATATCGCAAGAGCGCATATCGAAGATACAGCCAATGAGAATTTCCTAAAGGAAATGCTCATTATCCAACCTGAAATCGAAGCACAAATCATTTTGTTGTGTGATCTTTACATCACCATGAGAGGACCGAAACCCTTTAAAAGACCAATGGCTCATTCCATGGTCATGAAACTTTATCAAAGTGAACTCGCTAACTATTTCGATTATGATTTAAAGGAAAGATTTCTTAAGTTCCACGATGAGTTTGCTGAAATGTATAATAATTTCTAAAATCATCATTATCAGTTGACAATCAACGCTTAATCATGTAATATGAATGAGCAAACAAAAAAATAAGTCTTACTTATTCAGAGCTACAGAGGCTAGTGACCGACGAAGTAGCAGCAACCTACTTAAATTAGGTGCTTATCACGAGGGGTATAACCCATCAATAAGGAAAATCCGACATGAGGCGCTTTTCCTTGGGAAAGCGCATTTTTTTATGAAAAGGAGAGCATATGAAAAAACTATTTAGCAGTGAATCCGTTACTGAGGGACATCCAGATAAAGTCGCAGACCTGATCTCAGATTCCATATTGGATGCTTGTCTAGAGCAAGATCCCAATTCTCGTGTGGCTTGCGAAGCTGCTGTCACCACAAACTATGTTTTGTTATTTGGTGAAATCACGACCAATGCGGTTTTGGACTTTGATACCATCATTAAGAAAGCCATCCAATCCATTGGATATAATCAACCAGATTCAGGGTTCAATGTCGATCACGTCAAAATTGATGTTAGAATCAAGCCCCAATCCTCTGATATCGCATTAGGTGTTGATGAAAAAGAGAATCGTGAGCAAGGTGCAGGTGACCAGGGATTCATGTTTGGCTATGCCAACAATGAAACCATTGGACTGATGCCATTGCCCATCTTTTTAGCCCATCGTCTTTCTCAAAGACTTGCATATGTCAGAAAAGAAAACATCGTGAAAGGTCTTCGTCCTGACGGAAAAACACAAGTTACAGTTGAATACGATGAAAACCATTATCCCGTATCGATTCATACTGTTGTCTTATCGACGCAACATGATGAATCATGGACTCAAGAAGATCTGAAAAAAGCAATGCACGATCATGTGATTGAGCCAGTGTTAAGAGGATATGATACTGAACATACCATTTATCAGATCAATCCTACCGGACGTTTTGTCATCGGTGGGCCAGATGGAGATGCTGGTTTGACAGGTAGAAAGATTATCGTTGATACCTATGGAGGATATGCACGACATGGCGGTGGTGCATTCTCCGGCAAAGATCCATCCAAGGTTGATAGAAGTGCAGCTTATATGGCACGCTATATTGCTAAAAACATCGTGGCATCCGGTGTTGCAGATGCATGTGAAATCCAAATTGCCTATGCAATAGGTGTTGCTGAACCGGTGAGTCTTTACATAGATACCTTTGGAACTGAAAAAGTTGAGATAGAGAAAATTTATGAAGCTGTCAAATCCAATTTTGACTTAAGACCTTCAGGGATCATCAAGACTCTCGATTTGAAACGTCCAATCTATAAAAAAACGGCTGCATATGGTCATTTTGGAAGAGATGAAAAAGACTTTTCATGGGAAAAGACAGATAGAATTGCAATATTCTCTGAACTATTATAAAATAGAGTCAACACAGTGTGACAAACGATGTCATATCTGAGACCAATGGATTGCTCTTGAAGGGAGAAAAAGACTTATGTGGCTATACTTTTTACTCGTTGTTGTCCTAATCGGACTCATTGTCGTTTTCTGGGCGATCGGAACCACCAATGCTTTTCGCAGAATGCTTGTGAAAATCGATGAATCCGAGTCCAGTATCGATGTTTCGCTAACTAAACGTTTTGATGTACTAACTAAGATGTTTTCTGCTGTTAAAGGTATCATGAAGTTCGAACAAGAAACCTTACTTAAAGTTGTTGAAATGAGACAGCCTGAACACAGTGCTTCCATTCAGGAAAAACAAGAGTTTGCTAATGAAGTAGCTAAAGGTTTACAATCACTTAATTTGACTGTTGAACAATATCCACAACTCAAGTCTGCTGAAAATGTCATCAAACTTCAAGATGCAGTAATTGAAGTCGAGGAAAACCTACAAGCTTCAAGAAGAATCTATAATTCCAATGTCTCGATCTATAATCAAAGAGTCGTCGTTTTTCCAAGCAACATCATTGCCAATTGGAAGAAGTTCGAAAAGCGCGATTTCTTTGAAACAGAAGATGTCAAGAAACAAGATGTACAATTCGATTTTTAATGAAATGATGCACATTTCAATCCTTTTTAAATGCTTTTGTTAAGCGATTATGCTTGATTTCAATAGAACAGATGCCAAAATGGTAGATGTTCTTTTCTTTTCCAATTGTGTTAAATATCCATAAACATGGATATCTCTTGCTAAAGTAGCCTTATTATAGTAATATAATAAAGAACGTAAAGGATGTGTTTGTATGCTCAAAAAGTGGTTTGATCCAGGTAAAAAAGAATTAAAAGATGCTAAAAAAATAGCAGATGTCGTCTTTTCTTATGAAGATGAGATGGCAAAACTCACAGATGACGGGATCAGAGAAAAAACTTTAAGCTTTAGAAAAAGATTCCAAGAAGGAGAAACTTTGGATCAATTGATGCCAGAGGCTTTTGCTGTTGTCAGAGAAGCTTCAAGACGTGTCACCAAGCTTTTCCCATATTATGTGCAGGTTTGCGGAGCGGTTGCTATTTTCCACGGGAATATTGCCGAAATGAAAACCGGTGAAGGTAAGACATTGACAGCTGTTATGCCAGCTTATTTAAGCGCATTAAATGGTGAAGGTGTTCATATCGTTACTGTCAACGAATATTTGGCTAGACGTGAAGCTGAAGGTGAGATCGGTGATCTGTTCAGATTCTTGGGATTGACGGTTGGTTTGAATGTCAGAGACATTACCAGAGAACAGAAAAAAGAAGCATATGATTGTGATATCCTTTACTCAACGAATAGCGAACTTGGCTTTGACTATTTGCGTGATCATATGGTCCTTTTTGCAAAGGACATGGTTGCTCGTCGTGGACTCAATTATGCCATCATCGATGAAGTTGACTCGATTTTAATTGATGAAGCGAGAACCCCACTCATCATTTCTGGTGGTTCAAAGAACAATCACAATCTTTATCAGGCTGCAGATCGTTTCTCAAAATCACTGCGTGATCCTGATTATGAAATTGATTTAGAAGCTCAAGCGATTGCACTTACTCCTTCTGGAATTCAGAAGGCTGAACAAATTTTCCAATTAGAAAATCTATATGATTTGAAAAACGTGACATTGGTTCACCATATCAATAATGCACTGCGTGCGAATCACATCATGGCTCGCGACAAAGATTATGTCGTTGATGGCGATGAAGTCTTGATCGTCGACCAGTTTACTGGTCGTATCTTAAGAGGACGACAGTTTTCTGAAGGACTGCATCAAGCTTTGGAAGCTAAAGAAAACGTACAGGTCAAAAAAGAAACTGTCACGGTTGCTACCATCACGTATCAGAATTTCTTCAGAATGTATAAGAAACTCTCTGGGATGACAGGAACTGCAAAAACCGAGGAAGAAGAATTCAGAGAAATCTATAACATGGATGTTGTTGAAGTTCCAACCAACGCTCCAGTCATCCGAAAGGATGAGCCTGATTTCATTTATGCAAATCTTAAAGACAAGTTTGAAGCGCTCGTGAATGAAATTGAACAAAGACATCAAAAAGGTCAACCTTTATTGGTTGGTACAATTGCCGTAGAAACTTCAGAAGATCTATCCAGAATGCTCAAGGCAAGACGGATACCTCATGAAGTCCTGAATGCGAAAAACCATGCACGTGAAGCTGAAATTATTGCCAAAGCTGGACAAATGGGATCAGTGACGATTGCAACCAATATGGCTGGTCGTGGTACTGATATCAAACTCGGACCTGGTGTTGTTGAATTAGGTGGTCTTGCCGTCTTAGGTAGTGAACGTCATGAATCGCGTCGTATCGATAATCAGTTAAGAGGTCGTAGTGGACGTCAGGGAGACCCAGGATACTCCAGATTCTATCTTTCTGCTGAAGATGAGCTGATGATGCGATTCGGCGGAGAATCCTTTAAACGAAGAATTGAAATGCTTGAAAGAATCAATACAACTGGAGAACCTTTATCATCGAAATTATTCTCACGTTTTGTCACCAGTGCTCAAAAACGTATTGAAGGTAACAACTACGATACACGTAAGCAAGTCTTGAAATACGATGATGTTCTGCGCAAGCAAAGAGAAATCATTTATAAAGAACGTCGAGATGTCCTGACTTTGGAATCCATCGAAGATGAAGTTAGAAAGACAGTTGATCGTTCACTGATCAAGACATTGGATCAGTTCATTCATCAAGTTGGAAAGAACCAGTTCAAGATTGAAGATGAAAGTATCATTGTCCAATTTAATGGTAATATCTTTCCACCTGACACACTCAAAAAAGAAGAAATTGAAAAGATGGATGAAAATGAATTGCGTCAATTCATTCTTGAATTAGCAGAAAATGAAATTGATCGCAAGAAAGATGCTGTACCACCAGCTGTATTCAATGAATTCTTGAAAGTCGTTATGCTGAGAGTCATCGACACCTATTGGATGCGTCATATCGATACGATGAGTGAACTTAGACAATCGGTAACTCTACAATCTTATGCACAACAAAGTCCATTGGTCATTTATCAATCCGAAGGTTTAAGAAAATTCAATGAAATGGTTGATAACATCGCAACTGATATCACACGCTATGCAATTCGTGCACAAATCAATTACAATGTCGAACGTGAAGCAGTTGTAAAGAATACAGCAACCAACGAAGGTCGTTCGGATGCAAAACCCAAAAAACCAAAAGTAAGAAAAAACAGGGGACAAAGACAGTTACCTTGGAGATAAGGAGGTGTTTTTGTGGAAACATATGAAGTCAATAAGATTCTTGCAGGTTTCAAAGAAACCATCGATGATCTCAATCGTGCCCTTCAACCAGCAAAGCTGGAAGAACAATACAAAGCTTTGAATCTTGAAATGCAAAAGCCTGATTTCTGGAACGATACGAAAAACGCCAAAAAATTAACCAAGGAATCGACTGATATCCGATCAAAACTCGATCAACTCCAGTCTTTGAAAAATAAATATAAAAATCTTGAAGACTGGTTTCAACTTTCTGAAGAAGGTACAGAAGAATGGGTCCTTTTAGAAGCAGATATCGATGTTTTGCAAAAAGAACTTAAGGCATTTGAAATTGAAACCATTTTGAATGGACCTTATGATTCGAGTAATGCAATTTTAGAATTACATCCTGGTGCCGGTGGTACCGAATCCCAGGATTGGTGTGACATGCTCTTTCGCATGTATTCACGCTATGCCCAGAAAAAACGCTATAAAGTTGAAATCCTCGATTATCAAGCTGGTGATGAAGCCGGTGTTAAAAGCGTGACGATGCTCATCAAAGGTCCTTATGCTTACGGGTATTTGAAAGCGGAACGCGGTGTTCATCGATTGGTTCGAATCTCACCATTTGATTCGAATGCGAGAAGACATACCTCGTTTGCATCTTGTGATGTCTTACCAGAAATCAATGATGAAATCGATATCGACATCAGAGATGAAGATATCAAGATTGATGTTTATCGCAGTGGAGGTGCAGGTGGACAATCTGTCAACACCACAGACTCTGCCGTGAGAATCACGCATCTGCCTACGGGGATTGTCGTGACCTGCCAGAATGAACGTAGTCAACTCAAGAACAAGGAAGCAGCTATGAGTGTTCTAAAAGCAAAACTTGTTCAAGAAGAAATCAAGAAACAAGAAGAAACGTTGAAAAATATCCAAGGTGAGCAAAAGGATATTGCCTGGGGCTCACAAATTAGATCTTATGTCTTCCATCCTTATCAGATGGTCAAAGACCACAGAACCAATTATGAAGTTAGTCAAGTGGATTTGGTCATGGATGGGGATCTGGATGGTTTCATTAATGCTTATCTTAAAGCAGGTGATGATCATGAATAAAGCAAAAGTCCGTGAAATCTTAGAAATCACTGCAGGCGTCATTATCATGTCTCTGGGTTTCTATTTTTTCTTATTACCATTAAACATGGTGATTGGAGGTGTGATGGGTGTTTCTGTCTTATTGCAAAATTACATTTCCGTTAGTACCTTTATGTATATCGCCAATACTATCTTACTATTAATCGGTTTAATCTTCTTGGGGAAAGTTTTTTTCCTCAAGACCATTTATGCAACCTTGCTTTCACCAACGATCATTTGGATTTTAGAATTGACTATTGATAAGAATTTTTTTATGCAGCATTTAACAGAAAGCCCATTATTACTTGGCGCATTGTTCGGTGGTCTTTTGATTGGTGTCGGACTTGGTGTTGTTCTTAGGAACAACGCAACCACAGGTGGGGTTGATATCATCCAGAACATCATGAACAAATATCTTCATATACCATTTTCTTTTGCGATGTATTTAACCGATGGTTTGGTGATTTTGATTGCCATGCTCGTGAACTTCCAACTCGGGCTTTATGCAGTAGGTGCCATGATTTTAAGCGGACTGCTTGTTGACAGGTTATCTATTGAAGGCAAATCAGGGTATACAGCATTTATTGTTACTGATCACAGCGATGAAATTCAAAAAGCGATTTATGAAAAACTGGAAAGAGGCATGACCAAAGTCAAAGTCATCGGGGGATATTCCAAACTTGAAAAAGACTTGATTATTTGCATGATTGATAGATTGCAGATTTATCAGTTCAAACATATCATTAAAGCAGCAGATCCTAAAGCATTTACATTCTTTACCAGAACAAAAGAAGCATTGGGACTGGGTTTTTCCAGGGAGGCAGCACAATGGGAACTAAAAAACTAGGCATTTTATTCATCTTCAGTGTTCTTGTCGCATTCTTTGCAGGATACTTCATCGAACAGGTGATTCCTGTGTCCAATACGAATAACGGTATCAATTCAATATCTTCACTGACACAGATTTTCCAGAATTATTATTACTATGACATCACGGATGCACAGACTCAAGATGCTTTTGTCGCATCAATGGAAGCAACCATCAAAGCATATGGAGAAGCAAACAATGATCCTTATACGAGACTTGTTGCGAATTCACTCAGTGTTGCACCCAATGGTGACGAATCCTTTATTGGCATTGGCGTCAGTTTTGTTATGGAAAATTTGGATTTAAGAATCACCTATGTTTACCCTCAAGGGGCGGCTGTTGATAAACTATATCCAAATGACTTGGTGACAGGTATTGTTGTCGACAATTCACCTTTGTACTTTAGTACACTTTCATCAGAAACAGAAGTTATGAGTTATCTTTCTGGTGCTCTAGATGAAACTAAGACCTTGATTGTACTAGATCCAGATGGCAATGAGAATCAAGTTGATATTACATATAAGGAAATTTTAACTCCGACCGCTTATAGTCTCACCATGCCTTATGCGGATTTATCATATATCAAGATTACGAAATTCTCTGGATATGTTGCCGATGTGACACCAGGCACCAGTCAAGTTTTCAGTGAAGTGCTCAACACCCTGGAATCCAACAGTCTGATGACTGACCCATCAACCAAGACACTCATCATTGACTTAAGAGATAATCCAGGCGGTGCACTAACTGCACTTCATAATTCCAATCAATCAGGATTGATTCCAGGTATCATTCAGCAACTTTTTACCTATAATGTTGAAAAACCGGTGTTTGAAATGATACCACGCGTCGGAGATACCAGAACATTCTATGGATCTTTGTCAACTGCTAAGCCTTACCAAATCGTAGGACTTGTCAATGGACATTCTGCATCTGCAGCAGAAGTCCTTGCATCAGCACTCAGTTCATATGGTGGTTATGCACTTTATGGAACCAATACCTATGGCAAAGGTGTCTATCAAAATACCATTAATCTATTGGATTTAAACAATATGCGATATTCACTGGTTTATACTGAAGGTGAATGGTTCTATGGAGACAACCAAAATGTAATGACCGATCCTTTGACTGTCAATCAGATTGAACAAACAGGCATTCACGCATTAGAAATGCCAGTCTATGGCGGAGAAGTCCAAACTGACGAAGTGTCAACTTACTTAGGTAGTTATCAAGCTTTCTTTAATTATTACTACGGTTTAAATACGATGAACAGTTTAAGAACTGATGGCTATTTTGATGCAGCAACCCAAAGCATCATTGAAACTTTCCAGACAGAACAAGGCTTGACGGTTAATGGTATATTAGATAGAGAAACTGCAAATGCCATCAATGATTTATACATGGCAAGAATGAATGACATTCAATATGACAACCAACTTCAGGATTTGATGACCCTTTTGGAAAGCTAAAATGAAGACGGTTAAATCGATTGAAAAAAAGGCTAAGGGTTATGATGTAACCTTTGGAGTTGAAACCATTAGAATCGAACCAGATCTCATGGTCAAATATCATCTCAAACTTCAGGATGAACTGGATGAGAAAACCTATCAGAATTTGATTGTAGAAAATGAGTATCTCTATTATCAAAAACTAGGAATTGCAAAGCTGAAACGTATGATGACCATCCATGAAATGAAAGCATACCTTTCTCTGAAAGGTGCCAAGGATGTCATCATTAAGCAACTCATTCATGACTTCATTAAGAAGAAATACTTAGATGATGTTCAGTATGCGAAACTTTATACGCAACTCAAGAAAACGACAGATGGACCCAAAGCCATTGAAAACAAATTAAGAGAGAAAGGTATCTCCAAAGAAATTGTCGATCAGATGACATCGCAGATTGATGAACCATTCATCCTAAAAGAAAGTTTGCCGAAGAAGATGGCATCCATTAAGAACAAATCCAAAAAACAGATGATCCAGACACTCAAAGGATATTATCTTCGTAAAGGATTTTCTCTAGATGCTGTTGATCAAGTCATCAAGAAGAACCTGTCCAGTTATCAGGTCAATGAAATTGATCTGATTAAAAAAGAAGCACAAAAGCTCATGAAAAAATATAAGGACAAGGTAGAAGCAAAAGAACTCAATTATTTTGTCACACAAAAACTATATGCCAAAGGATTCAAGATCGAGGACATCAAGAAAGTCATTGGCTAAACGAAAAGCTCAACTCATGGTAAAATCATGGTAAGAGCTTTTTATTTTGAGGTGAAACATGAAAAAATGGATCAATGGAATCTTTCATACTATGGAAAAACCAGGTGCAGTCAAACATCAAATGGCAACCGATCAAGGCTTAATCGTCGGATTTGATGATGACATAGATGGGATAGTTTTTGATGAGATTATCGATTTGAAAGGTGCACACATTTACCCTGGGTTTGTTGATGCTCACTTACATCTTTTAGGTTATGGCAGAATGCTTTCAAGACCCAACCTCAATAAAATCAAGGATAAAGATCAAGTCATTGCTATCTTAGAAAAAGCCTATCAAGATAAGCCGTTATTTGCAGAAGGTTATTTTGAATGTGGACTCACCAAATCTGATTTGAATCAAATCAGCAATAAAGAACTGATTATGGTCAGACATAATGATTACCATAGCCTTACGGTCAACGATGCAGTCCTTAACATGATGGATTACGAATCAGAAGATGGCGTTCTAACGGAAGAAAGCGCAGAACAAGCGATGCGTCTTTTTCCGCCGCATACTTTTGAAGATCTCAAGGATTTTTTGAAAAAATCCATTCAAAAATTGAATGCTTTTGGCATCACTGGTGGTCACTCTGATGATCTTTCTTACTACAACAGTTTCGATGAAACACTTTCTGTCTTTGATGAAGTTCTCAATGTCATACCCTTTAGAACACATCTTTTGGTGCATCATCATGTTTTGGATGACTTCCTCAAGTCGGGTCGAACATACATGGATCAGACACCTTATTTACAGCTTGGATCTATCAAGATGTTTTATGATGGAACTGTGTCATCGAAAACTGCTCTGATGAAAGCACCCTATCGCAACACAGATATGCATGGACTCAGAATTCATGAAAAGCTGGAATTTGAGCGAATGATCCAGAAAGTGAGAGCGCATCATCTGACGGCAGCGATTCATGTGATCGGAGATCAAGGAGTTTTGGAAGTCATTGAGATTTTAAAGAAATATCCACCGAAACAAGGTCAGTTTGACCGTCTGATTCATACACCATGGATGGATCAAAAGACACCGGATTACCTCAAAGGCATGGCATTATCTATTGATATCCAACCACAATTTTTATCAAGTGATCTCCCTTGGGCATTTGATTATTTTGAAAAGACCCCTGAACTTGTTTTCCCATGGAAAACATTACTTGATCACAACATCATTCTTGCAGGTAGTTCAGATGCACCTATTGAAATTCCTAATCCCTTATTAGGCATTCGTGCACTCGTTTATCGGATTTCTGATCATGACCACAAGGCATATGGACTAAAAGAAGCGATACCAATCTTTGATGCGATTAAACTCTATACGACGAGCGTACAGTTTTCAACGATGAAGTCCAATCGAGGATATTTGAAAAAAGGGTATATTGCTGATTTGACTGGGTTTGAAAAAGACCTTGAAAAACTCTCGGAACCCGAGTTTGAAACCACAAAAGTTTTATGGACGATTATCGATGAAAAAGTTGTTTTTCAAAAGGAAAAATAGGCTTTCAAGTCGACTCTTTTGACAAGTCAAAGTAGAGATTCTATAATAGATATAATCAAAGATTATCTTTGAATGATTTAAGGAGTATACATGAAACTGGAATTTTGGCTAGATTACTTAAGCCCTATCTGCTATTTGCAGCACAAGAGTCTTGAGACACTTTTTGACAACTACATCTTCAAAGATCTTGAACTCTTATACCGCAGTTATGAGATGATTCCATACTTTGAACCAGAACAGGATTGTTCTTTTGATGTGATCTTGAGTAAACACCATGTGATCTCAATTGAAGAAGCGAGAAAGATTCTGCCTGAAATTCATCCGGACATCAAGCCTGTACCTGTTTGTGATGCACACCGTTTATCCCATTTGGCGAAGAAAGAAGACTGTGCATTCTTGTTCAACAAGAATGTCTTTAAAGCATTTTACGAAGAAAACAAAGATATCAGCGATCATGAGGTTTTAAAGTCCATTGCTGTAGAATCAGGTCTGGACATCAATCATGTCGAAGAAGTTTTAGCTTCTGATCAGTATTTAAACGCTGTCGAGTCCAACCGTGAAAATGCGATTTTAAAAGGGATTTTCGAGCTTCCACACATGCGTATTGACGGTAAAATCAGATTGAATGGATACCATCCATACAAGGCTTTACTACAGCAACTTGCCAGAGCGAGTGCACAATATACGAAGAATGAATACTGCGAAGGCGAAAATTGTGAAAAATGAGACTCTTTGAGTCTTTTTTTATGGTTTTGATAGTATTTTATCAATGAATGTGGTATAGTATTCAAGGTTTATAAGAATTGAGGAAAAGCATGAACATTTTATTTAACGATTTACCCATTTTAGAAGAAACAAAACAGGCAATCGAATCTTTGGGACTCATAGAAACAACATCCATACAGCATCACGCCATTCCCAAGATGCTCGAAGGGAAAGATTTGATTGGCCAGGCACAAACGGGAACAGGCAAAACCTTTGCCTTTGCCATCCCGATTTTAGAACAGATCAATGCCAATGAAACAGCCGTTCAAGCATTAGTGATCTGTCCAACCAGAGAACTGACGCTTCAAGTTTATAAAGAATTTTTGAAACTCGTCAAATTCAACAAGGCAGTCAAAGTGACTGCAATTTATGGTGGAGAATCTTACAACAAGCAATTTAAAGCGTTGTCGATGAATCCACAGATTGTCGTAGCAACCCCAGGACGTGCGATTGATCACCTGAATCGGAATACTGTAGATTTCAGTAATCTGAAGATTCTCGTTTTAGATGAAGCGGATGAAATGTTAAAGATGGGCTTTCAAGAAGACTTGGAAACACTCTTAAGAGACACACCAAAAGACAGACAGACCGCATTGTTTTCAGCAACCATTCCACCTTTCATCAAGAAGGTTGCTCAAAAATATCAGAAATCACCTGAGATTATTCAAATTGAAACACCTACGTTAACCGTTTCTAAAACAGACCAGATTTATTATCAAGTCAAAAAATCAGATCGGGATCATCTCTTGATTAGATTATTGGATTATTATGATCCTAATTCAGCAATCATCTTTGCCAATACGAAAGTAGATGTTGACAATCTATCTGCATACCTTCAAAAACATGATTATGAAGCGGATGCGATTCACGGGGATTTGAAGCAAAGTCAAAGAGACTATGTCATGAACAGATTCAGAGCGAAGAAACTGAAATATCTGATTGCTACTGATGTTGCTGCGCGCGGGTTAGACATCTCTCATGTCGATATGGTCATCAATTATGAAATTCCATTTGAAGACGAAGTCTATGTCCACAGAATCGGTAGAACCGGTCGTGCCGGCAAATCTGGATTATCTGTTTCCTTGGTTTATCCAAGTATGAGAGGTAAACTCCAGATGATTGAGCGTTACATCAAGACCAAGATGACTGAATTGGAAATTCCATCAGAAACTGACATCATCGAAAAGCAAGAAGCAAGAAATTACAAGAAGCTAAAGGAAATCATCTCAAAGAACGAATCAAGTTATGATGATGTTATCGAAAGATTGCATCAAGACGGATTTGACGATGAAGCGATCATCAATGCCCTTCTTTCCAAGCAAACCATAGAAAAGAAGACCTATGAACCCATTGAAATCCCAGCGAAAAAACGTCATGAAGCTTCACAAGGCACATTCAAAAAAGATCGCAAACAAGGCGAATATCAGAACAAACGTCAACAAGGATTATATAAGCTCGCAAGTATCAATTTAGGTAAAGAAGACGGCATCCGTCCAGTGACCTTGCTTGATTATTTCAAGAAAAATGCGGATATGTATCCTAAAAATGTCGGTGATATCGTCATTGGTGAAAACCAGACAGAATTCCAGATTCATCCAGCAGCTATCAAACGCCTAGATGCAGTAAACGGCAAATTCTTCAATGGCAAGAAAATCAAGATAGCCATCATTCGAAACAAATAATCGAAAAAACATAGAAAATATGAGTATTTCATGTTACAATGAATATGATATTCATATTTTTTATTTTATAAAAATAAAGGAGGATCTGATGGCACATCTCTTTGACAAGATCAACAGTAATTTTTTTAGTGTGCTTTCCTCCCCTAATAAAAAAACATACATCGATTGTATTTTTATCATTTATCGGGCAATTGACAGTATCGAAGATGCTTATCAGGGGGATAGAGAATTTATCGTTTCAAGGCTCGTCGATTATTTTGATGAACAAACCACAGAAGAGTTTGTTGATGTTGATGAAGACGAACCAGCAAGAACCAGCAGACAAAAAGCATTGCATGTCATTAACGTTCTTAAGCGCAACGGATGGCTGGGTGAAGAAGAACTTGGTGATTATAAAACATCACTCAATCTCTTTGATTATTCCATCCAAATTATCGATATTCTAGAAGGTATCCAAAACAATCGCCAAAGTGAGTATACAGGTGAGATTTTCACTGTGTATTCTCTTTTGTCTTCTTTTACAGTCGATGAAGGGATAGGTGTCTTAGAACAAGCTTATCAAAAGACCAATGACATCATTAGAAAACTGAAGTCCCTCAAGGCGAATATCTACCGCTATTATTATGACATCACTAAAAAACAATCCAAACAAGATTTACAGATTTTATTAGAAAAGCTACTCGTTGAGTATAAACAAAACTTCTTTGATTCAGCGTATTATAACTTAAAAACCACAGACAGTTTACCCAGATATAAACGCGCTATTTTAGAATCCATTTCCAAAATTCAAAACGATGAACAGATCATGGATAATCTGGCATTGATGGTTCAGAAGATTAAACGTATCGAAGATTATAATGAAGCCTTTCTCTATATTGAAGACAGACTTCGATTCATCACTGAAAGCTTTACAGCACTCGAGCATTTAATTCTGGCAATTGACAGAAAGAATGAACAATACATCAGTGCAGCAGCGGCTAAAATTCTCTTTTTCACAAACCAATCAGACGATATTGAAGGGATTTTCAACAGACTCTTCCAGATCGTTTTAGGTCAAAGAGATTTCGATTATACGCAGTTATTCTACCTGACTCAAGCAAGAAATGTCGATACCGGATCGTTATACAATCAAAGAAGAATGCGCATCGATACGATTGCTGAAGAAATCACCTTTGATGAAGATCTCATCTCTGATGAGTATCGTCAAGAAAAGATCAAGGCACTCCTTAAAAACAATATTTACGGTAAAAAGGAAATTGATCAGCATGTGAAAATGCTTTTGGATGGTAATCCATCGATTGATGCATCTCAGATTAGTCTTGAAACCCAAGAAGATTACGTGAGACTTATCTTGATTTTCCTTTATTCCAAATCTGTGGGCATGCATTATGATGTCGTTCCACTCGGTAAGGAAATCAGAAATAACTATGTTACCTTCCAAAACTTTAGAATCAAAGAGGTAAAAGCATGAATAAGACAGCAGCAGCTAAACAATTCAATGACATCTTTGTAACCCTTAAAGAAGGTGAAAAAACCATCTTCTCAAGAATTACAAACAAATTGTTTCAAGTCAATTTCATCACCAAGAAAAAACCTGGTGATACCAATGATTATCGGTTTATTCTTGCCTATAAGGATCTTTTTGAAGCATTTTTCACGTTGACTGATTTTTCAATGGATGTCTATCGTGAAGACGAAGTCGTTCATATCAAGAATGATAATCTCTATAACCATATGAGACTCAGAAAAACAGAAAGTCTCATGATTTTGGTCATCAGAATCATTTATCAGAGAAAAAAAGATTTTGTCACTTTAGATGAAAATGTTGAAATCTACTTGCATGAAATCCATAGTGAACTCACTAGAATCGGTTATCTCGATCACAAACGAATCACCAAAGATAAGCTCAAACCCGCTTTGAGTTTTCTTAGAACGTACAACATTATTGACTATATCGATAAAGGGCTTCATGATGATGCCCGTATCAAAATCTATCCAACCATCCTTTATGTAACCAATCTCGACAGTATCAAAGAGGTTGTCCAAAAACTGGAAGGCTATGTGGAAGGAGGTTCTGACGAAGATGAAGAAACTGACGAAGATTAAGCTAGTCAACTGGCACCTATTTTCCAATCAAACGATTGAGATCAAGGATAATGCACTGATCTCAGGTGAAAACGGATCTGGTAAGTCAACGCTCCTTGATGCCATGCAGTTTTTGTTTGTCGGTGGCAGAGCAGGATCCAAATTCAATATTGCAGCAACCGATGATGCCAAACGTACCCTTGAAGGATATATCAGAGGACGAATTGGTGCTGAAAACAAGGAATACTTGCGAAATGGTGATGTCATCACCCATCTTGCATTGGAGTTTTTTGATGAGCAGAGTAAGAAATTCTCAACCATCGGTTGTATCTTAGATTTGCCCAAATCATCCAATTTGAAAGAAAGATTTTATCTTTTAGATAATGTTTCCATCCATGACAGTCTATTTCTCGAAAAGAAATATCCAAGAGATTACAAGAGCATGAAAGCTTACCTAAAGTCTTTGGACATCGAATTTTCTCCGTTTGACTCACAGAAAAAATATCGAGATGCGCTTGCACGTTTCTTTGGGATGGATGCGACGAAGTATGCGAAGATTCTGCCTAAAGCACTTGCATTCAGATCCATTGACTTACAAGCATTTGTCTTTGAATTCTTGCTAGATGACGATCCCATCGATATTCAATCCCTTAAAAACAATGTGGCTCAACTGAAGAAAGTTGAACTTCAGATTAAACGTGATAAGGAAAAACTTGAAAAGCTGGATTTGATTGTTCAAACCGGTGAAGATATCACACTCAATAAAGAACAACAAGGCATCAATGAACTCATTGATCAGTTGAACTGGGTTGAAAAACGTGAGTCTTATGTCAAACAGAACCAGGAAAGACTTTCGGAAATCGAAGGTCGTTTGGACTACTTAAGAGAAGCAAAATCGCAAGTTGATACACAAATTGAAGAAAACGACCAAGCGATCTTGAATTTGGAACGTGCAAAAAATGATAACGATCTATCACGTACCTTATCCAGTTATCAAGAAGCACTTCAAAAGAAATCCAAGGAATACGAACAACAAAAAGAAGCACTGCGTGCTGTTAAGGATTTACTTTCTAAAGAATTCAATACGATGAAAGAACTTCTGAATTTGCTGCCCAATGTCACCATCAAAGAATTCGTCAACTATTATCAGACCAATGAAGATCAGATCACTTCAGATGATTTGACCCATCATTTGACACTCCTCAATACTGAAGTGCAATCTTATCTTCAGGCATTTCATATTGAAAAAGACAAATTGGAATCAGAAAAACGCGATTTATCTGAACAGATTAGAGCATCTGGGCAACGTTTAAATCAACTTAAACGTCATGTGAAGACTTATCCAATCTATGTTGAAAATCTGATTCGGGCAATCAATGACGGCTTATCCAGTCACTATCAGAAAGATGTCAGAGTCAGACCACTTTGTGAACTGATTGAAGTCAATGATGAAAAATGGCGTAATGCGC
>QKIB01000106.1 GCA_003249785.1 Acholeplasmatales bacterium | reverse complement strand
ACAACCGATGAAATGCTTAAATCGATGGGCTTTTTAGGTGAAGAACTTGCTTATGAAATCGTTGTTAAAAACACGCAATATTTAAATAGTTTGATTGAAAAGATCCAAGCATTCCCCAAGCAGCTTTATTCCCTTCCTAATGATGCCTTTAAGGATTTATTGGGTATTGACAGCATCGCTGATGAAGTTAAACGTCTTGTCTTTGACAAGATGCAGCAAGCCTACGGCGTTGATCCACATCCGATGGTAAGAGAACGTGTCATGAGAGAACTCAAGAATATCATTGAAAATGATTTCGCCCCCAACTATTATGTTTCACATCTGTTGGTTAAAAAATCATTGGATGATGGTTATCTGGTTGGATCTAGAGGATCCGTTGGATCGTCTTTGGTTGCTACGCTATTGGATATTACTGAAGTCAATCCACTGAGACCACATTATCGATGTCCAAATGGTGATTTCACTGCTTTCCATCTATCGGATGAAGAAGTTGTGCATTATGGCATGACTCAGGAACAAAAGGCTTTTCAGCCTTATTTCAAAGACATTCAATCCGGTTATGACCTACCAACACAAAAATGTCCAATTTGTGGTGCAGTCCTCATTAAAGATGGTCATGATATCCCCTTTGAAACCTTCCTTGGTTTCGATGGCGATAAAGTGCCTGATATCGATTTGAACTTCTCTGGCGATTATCAGTCTTTGGCACATGCATATGTCAGAGAACTGATTGGTGAAGACCATACCTTTAGAGCAGGGACTATCCAAACGGTTGCTGAACGTAATGCTTTTGGTTATGTTAAAGGGTATCTAGAGGATAAACATTTGGAAGCACGCAGTGCCCAAATCGAAAGACTCGCCAAAAAGATTGAAGGCGTCAAACGATCGACAGGCCAACATCCCGGAGGGATTGTGGTTGTTCCTAAATCCAAAACGATTTTTGATGTCACACCGATTCAATATCCAGCTGATGATACGTCATCCGAATGGAAGACCACGCATTTTGATTATCACTCCTTTGAATCCAATCTTTTGAAGTTGGATATTCTGGGTCATGATGACCCCACGATGATTAAATTCTTGATGGATCATGTGATGGAGCATCCAAGTGAATTCCCATTTGAAAAAGCACAGGATATTCCACTTGATGATCCCAAGGTTTATGAATTATTCAGAGGAACGGATGTCATCAATGTCCAAACACATGAAATCATGAGCGATGTTGCATCGTATGCCATTCCAGAGTTCGGAACGCAATTTACACGACAAATGCTTGTTGATACCAAACCCAATACGTTTGCCGGTTTGGTTAAAGTATCAGGTTTGTCTCATGGAACCGATGTATGGCTTAAGAATGCGCAATCCCTGATTAATGGTAAAACCGATTATGGCAAGATTCATTTCAATGACATCATCGCATGTCGTGACGATATCATGGTTCAATTGACTGAATTCGGACTAGATCCGTTCAAAGCTTTTGAAATCATGGAATTTGTTAGAAAAGGCAAACCCAGCAAAGATAAAGCAAAATGGCTAGACTATGAACAGGAAATGAGAAAAAACGGTGTACCCGAATGGTATATCTGGTCCTGTAGTCAAATCAAGTACATGTTTCCTAAAGCACATGCGACAGCTTATGTCATTATGGCGATGCGTATCGCATGGTTCAAAGTTTACAAACCTTTGTTGTTCTATTCCGGTTTCTTCTCAAAGAGAGCAGTTCAGTTTGATTATGAAGTGATGGTTGCTGGTGCAAACGCAATCAGAAACAAGCTTGTGAGCATCAATGAACAGTTCAATCTCAAGGTCAAGGATGAAAACCTTCAAGTGACCTTAGGTGTTGCTTTAGAAATGACCAAACGCGGATTTAACTTCTTACCTGTTGATATCAATAAATCATTAGCAACCACCTTCAAGATGGAAGAGAAGGGATTACGCATGCCATTTTCATCGATTGATGGACTCGGCGAATCGGTTGCTTATGATATCATCCAAAAACGCGCCGAACGACCTTTTGAATCTAGAGATGATGTCAAAGACAGAACCAAGGTTAATAAGACCGTATACGAGAAATTAGAAGCCTATGGCGCTCTAAAGGATTTAAAATCGGAAAATAATGTGATAGAATCTGGTTTATTTGCACTTTAATCAAAGATTATTATATAATGATAGTGAAATTCACTTTAAGGAGATGGTTATGATGAGAACATCCAATCCCGTATTTCGTACATTACAACGCAGTGAAACCTATGTCGGAAGCGAAACAGCAAGCTATCGCGGAATCGTCACAAAGACTGCTGGCTTATTGCTCACTGCCGTTTTATCAGGATATCTGGCACTAAACTATGTACCAGTAAATTCCCTTTATGCTTTGCTAATCACATCGATGATTGTGGCATTCGTATCGGTTATGGTTGCCAGCTTTAGCCCAAGAATGGCAATGCCATTTGGTATTTTATATGCACTTTCCGAAGGTGTGCTTTTAGGTGTGATCACGATGCTGATTGATACCCTCTATCCCGGAGTAGCACTCGCTGCCGTTCTGGGAACTGTCTCAATTTTTACAGTGATGCTCTTCCTGTATTCCAGTAAGACCATCCGCGTTACACCACGATTTAGAAAAGTGATGTATGGCATCATGATGTC
>QKIB01000042.1 GCA_003249785.1 Acholeplasmatales bacterium | reverse complement strand
TGGAATCCAGAATAACGGAATCGTGATGAACACGATGAAGCGGAAGAAAACGAGAAAATCAATACGCTTGATCACATCTGTGAAAGGAACTTTAAAGATGGTTTTAATCTTTCCTTCTCCTAGTTCGATATAGTTATCGGTAATCCGATGGAAAATCATAAACGTCGGTGCGAAAAAGACATTCATGATGGTGCTAATTAAAAATGCTGTTAGGATGGAGCCAATAAAGCCGGTTGCTGCTGGCAGAAGATTTGCAGTTTGTGCAGCCGAGACACCACTTGCAAATACTTTAAAGATCAAGACGAAAACCATCCCTAAAAATCCCCAGACAATCCCTTTCATTAAAATTCCGGAATCTCCGAAATATTTGCCTGTTTTAATTCTATGAACCAATCGTTCTCCCATACTTGCTAAAATAGCTGTTTTAAGAAATCCCATGAGATACGGATAATTGCTTGTTAATTGTTCATAGACGATTCTTGTTTTCGGAATGATGATGAGTGATGTGATCGCAAGCAAAATGACGATCCATAAACTATCGCTTTTCTTCATATAAACTCCTTTACTTTGTATTGTTTAATTTCATGATAACATACGAACATGAAAACAGGACTCAACTCGAGTCCTGTTCTGTACTTATTTATGCTTTCTATCGTGATAATGTGTATGAAGTAAATGATGTGGTTTTTCTCCAAGTGGTTCTTCTAGATATTCATCATAAAGAACTTTGATGTCTGGATTTTCATGAGACTTACGAATTTCCATCGATGCATCCAAACGATAGGTGGAGTTGATTCTTTCCTGACGAACCTTGTTGGTTGTTCCATAAGGTTGTCCACCACCACCGATACATCCACCTGGGCATGTCATGATTTCAATGAATGCATAAGGAGATTCACCTGCTCTGATTTGATCACACAAGATCTTAGCTTTAGATAAGGTGTGCGCAACAGCAACTTTTACTTTTTGTCCGCCTAATTCAACTTCAGCTTCTTTAATGCCATCAAGTCCTCTGAGTTCCTTGAAATCAAGGTTTTCTAACGGTTTCTTGTTGACGACTTCATAAACAGTACGAATCGCAGCTTCCATAACACCACCGGAAGCACCGAAGATCGCTGCAGCACCTGAAGTAATACCGAATGGACTATCAAAAGGTTGTTCTTCAAGATTCTTGAAGTTGATACCCATTTGCTTAATCATCTTACCTAATTCGCGTGTTGTCAAAACAACATCGACATCAGGATCTTCACCATTGACACTCATTTCTTCTCTTTGTGCTTCATACTTCTTAGCCGTACAAGGCATGATTGAAACAACAAAGACATCTTTAGGATCAAGGTTCATCTTTTCAGCATAGAATGATTTTGCAAGTGCACCAAACATTTGTTGTGGTGACTTGCATGTTGAAATATGTGGTAATATATCAGGATATCTTGTTTCAGCATAATTGATCCATCCTGGGCAACATGAAGTCATCATAGGAAGTACACCACCTGTGGTGACTCTTTGAATGAGTTCATTACCCTCTTCAATGATGGTCAAATCTGCTGTGAAATCTGTATCAAAGACTCTGTCGAATCCCAAAAGTCTCATCGCTGATACGATCTTGCCAGTCACGATGGTACCGACATCTTCACCGATTTCTTCTCCTAATGAGACTCTGACAGCTGGAGCAACTTGAACGATCACATGTTTGGATTCGTCCATAATGGCATGCCATACTTGGTCTGTATTGTCTTTTTCTGTAATCGCTCCGACTGGACATACGCTTGCGCATTGACCACAGAATGTACAGAAGTCTTCAGATAAGTCTTCTTTGAAAACTGGTGAAACTTGCATTTCGTGTCCTCTACCCATGTTCGCTAACACATTGGTGCCTTGGACATTCTTACAGACATCGACACAACGACCACACTTAATACAAACATTAGGATTTCTAACGATGGATGGGTTGTTGTCATCAATCGCCATCTTTTCAAATACAGATGGGAATCTGTTTTCATCAATGCCTAAGTTTTTAGCTAAGGTTTGAAGTTCACACTTCATATTCTTGACACAGGTTGTACAATTGGTATCATGACTGGATAATATCAGTTCTACGATTGTTTTTCTGGCATTTAATACTCTAGGAGAATTCGTATGAACGACCATGCCTTCAGTAACAGGTGTCGAACATGCAGAGACCAAACCTTTTTTACCTTCGACTTCAATCACACAAACCCGGCAATCAGATTTGATGTTTAAGTCTTCATAATAACATAATGTTGGGATATCCATATGATACTGTTTTGCTGCTTGTAGGATTGAAGTGTTGTCTTCAACGGTTACTTTTGCGTTGTTGATTGTTAAATTGACCAATGTTCTATCCTCCTTATGTTCTCGCGGGATGTTCGATACGATCAACGTAATCATCCCGGAAGTATCTTAATGATGAAATAATCGCTGTAGGTGACGTCTGTCCAAGTCCGCATAAGGATGCCTGGTGGATTACACGTGCCAAGGATTCTAGTGAAAGCATGTCCTTTTCGGTTGCTTTACGTTCAATGAATTTCATAATTAGATTTTCAAGTTGAATATGTCCTTCACGACATGGTGTACATTTACCACAGGATTCATGTGCAAAGAATTTTACGATCTTTAGTAAGATATCAAAGATATCAAATCGTTCATCCATGACAATGATGGCACCAGCGCCAGTCTTGGAATCAAATTCTTCGAAACGTTCGTAATCAATCATCATATCCAGCATATATTCTGGAATGATAGGTCCGCAGGCGCCGCCCAATTGAACCATCTTGATCTTGCGGTCGTGTTCAACACCACCACCCAATTCGAAAATGACATCACGAAGTGTCACACCAAATGGAATTTCATAAACGCCCTTGTTCTTCACATTACCCGATAAGGAAATGAGTTTGGTTCCTGTTGAAGATGGCGTACCAATCTTAGCAAATGCTTTTCCACCGATTTCAACGATTGTTGGAATCGTTGAGAACGTTTCAACATTATTGATGAGTGTAGGTTTCCCGTAAACACCAACAGATGTTGGGAAAGGTGGCTTGACTCTTGTGCGTCCTGGGTTACCTTCAATACTTTCAATTAAAGCGAATTCTTCGCCGCATACATAGGATCCAGCACCGGAACGTACTTCAATATCGAAATTGAAACCGGATTTCAGAATGTTATTCCCGAGGAAACCTTTTTTCTTCGCTTCGTCAATCGACCATTTAAGTAAGCTAATGGATTTTTGATATTCACCACGTACATAAATGAACCCTTTGGTTGCATTGGTCGCATAAGCAACAATGACCATACCTTCAATAAGCTGATGAGGATCATTTTCCATCAAATAGCGGTCTTTAAAGTTTCCTGGTTCGCCTTCATCTGCATTACAGATGACATATTTTTCTTTAGAAGTTTCTTTGGCAAGACCCATCATCTTGATGGCAGCTGGGAACCCAGCACCGCCTCTACCACGTAAATAAGCGTGTTGGACTTCTTCGATAATGTCTGTCTTTTCCATAGATAGAGCTTTCTTTAAATTCTTATATCCGTCAAATTGGATAAAGTCATCAATGGATAGTGGATTGATTTTGCCAAATCTTTTGGAAATCATTTTCTTTTCTAACATCACATGGTCACCTTATACTCGGATAAAATCGCTTTGATCTTGTCAGCAGAAAGATGTGTATAGATCTTGTCATCTATACGCATGACAGGTGCTGATTCACAACATCCCAGACAACTGGTCAGTTCAAGAGTGAATTGTCCATTCTTTGTTGTTTCATTCACGCGGATACCGAGCTCCTTTTCTAAAGTTTTCACAACATCAAAGTCAGATGCAACATAACATGGTACGTCTTTGCAGACTTGAATGATGTGTTTGCCTCTTGGTTTGTCCGAGAAGAAAGTATAGAAAGACAAAACACTGCATACTTTGCTTTCAGGTACTCCTAGGTAAGTTGCAATTTCTGTAATTTCTTCTTTGGAGATGTAATGATCGTTTTTTTCATTCTGGTATGCCAATAAAACTTCGATCAATTGATCTTCTTTTTTTGGATACTTTTCAAGCAAATCTTTAAGTAACATTTCTAGCCTCCTGTTGATAAAGTAAAAAACAACAATTCCTGAAAAAATTGTTCATCTAGTCTCGATTTGGTGTCCATCATCATGTCAACGAAAGGTGCATTATACGGGCTTGTTCCACAGGATGAGAATATTTCAAAAGTCTGCCATCTTTACATAGTAATATCCTGTCAAAATCCTATCTAAACAGATCCAGTTTCTCGTATAAGTTATCTTCATGATAATATGAAAAAACATGTTTGTCAATGCGATTTTAAGACAAAAACGTTGAATTTCAAAATAATACTTCAAATATAATATTTTATTAACTATATAAATAAATAAGTGAAAATTTACATAAAAAACCCGACGATTCCGCCGGGTTCATTTTTTATGAATTTTGAATAGCGATCAGCACTTGATGATAGATCAGCTCATAAAGTGCAGATTCTTCAATCTCGATGGCATGATTCACATATTGGAACGATAACCCAGAGACAAGCGCCTGAATCACAGATCCCATATGAGGATTAGGTGGAATTTTAGGTGTAATCACACCTTCAATCACACCAATCATGATGATACTTCTGAATCGTTCTCTGATCTTGGTTCTAATGGCAATAGCTGTTTGTTCGATCTGTTTCCCATAACCGACAAAGATCTCTTGATCGAAATTCATGATAGCGCCCATGAGCTGTTTTGCATCTTTCATGACGGTTAACACACGCTTCATTTGTTCGATGAATGCTTCTTTGAAATGCATATCTTCATGATCCGCAGATAATATGGAATCATAGGTGTTGAGTAAATATTGATATGTCTCTGCTATCATTTCTTCTTTACTTGCAAAATGCTCATAAACAGTACTCTTACCGATTTCAGCTTCATTTGCAATCTTGGAAATGGTGATTTGTTCAAGGTTGTTACCTTCCTTGATATGCGTCAAGACGGCGCTTAGGATCTTATCCTTCGTTGACTGCATCAACTTTCGCCTCCTCTTTCATCTTCTTTCTGTTAAGCAAAGCATAGATGGTTGGAACAACAACTAAAGTTAAGATTGTTGCATAAATGAGTCCACCAATGGCAGTAACTGCCATAGGTTGTAAGAGTTCTGTTCCTTGTCCAATTCCAATTGCTAAAGTAAATAATGCAAGAATGGTTGTTAATGCCGTCATCAGAATAGGTCTTAATCTGGTTTGTCCAGCTTCCGTGATGGCTTCAATAATGGTTCTGCCTTTCGCCCTGAGCTTATTGATATAGTCAATCAAGACAATGGCATTATTAACGACAATGCCAATTAAGATAATGAGCCCCATAATAGATACCAAACTCAAATTAGAATTGGTGATTAAAAGTGCAATCATACCACCAGTGAAAGCAAGTGGAATCGTACCCAAGATAATGAGTGGATAAACCAAAGACTGGAATTGGATGACCATGACCATGTAAACCAACAAAATAGCAACCACAGCAGCAATCGTCAAATCGTTGACTGCAGATAAGATACTTTCATTCTCACCCTCAAAAGTGACTTGATAACCATTGCCATATGCAGCAAATGCTGCACTATCCAAATAAGTGTTAACATTGTTAATCACATTTTGGCTGACTAACGTGATATTATTGCCTTCTTCAACTTGAGCAGTTACATTTAAATAACGGTTGGTTCCATCGGTGTTGATGGTTGCAAACCCTGTCACTAGATTGACATCGGTCACACTGGTTAATGGATCAGATGTAAAGAGCGGTGCAAGCGCGAGTGAAGCAAGTGTAGGATCTGCACTCATGGGATTGAGAACAATTTGTCCTGCAGTAATCACCAAATATGGATTAACCACAAATTGAATGGGATCTCCCATCACATAACCCGGTAACATCGCATTAATCACATAAATGCCTTGACCAGATGTTGCCGTATAATCATCAATCATGGCTCTGGTGTTGTCATCAAATAGCTTGATGCCACCTAAAAATGTCAGATAATCTCCAAATGCTGAAAAGTCGATTGAACCTGCTAAGGTTTCATCAGGTAAATCCAATGAATAATCAATACCCTCTAGGGTGATGGTCACAGATTGTGTCGCACCAAGTGATGTTAATCCTTGATAAAGTAAGTTCATATTATCAATCACATCCTGGTTGGTTAAACCATAAAGCATCGCTTGATCATTATTAACAGTGACTTGAATATTGTCATCAGCAGCATTGACGCCGTTATCGACTTTTTGAACATGATCTGTATTGTTTAAAATTGCTGTAAGATCATTTGCAATCGCTTCAAGTGTGAGCAAATCATATCCACTCACTTTGATATTGATCCCTGATGCACCAGTCAGTCCTTGTGTACTATTTTGTGATGCTACCGTGATTTCAGTGACTTGACTTTGTGTGATTCCACCAGCTGAAGCATAGTTAATTTCACTTAAAATCTGTCTGATATCATCTTCATAATACAAGGTTGTATGACTTCTTTGGTCTTTAAGATTGACAGTAAATTGAATGGTTCCTGATGTTCCACCCATCATCTGGGTGCGCATACCAAAGAAACTACTGTTGATGTTTGCTGCTACCGTATCGACATCTGGAATATCTAAAAGGACTGTCGTCACATAATCAGCAAACGCTGCATTGGTTGTAAAATCAACACTAGAATCTGTATCAATCGAAATATTAATGGTTCCTTCATCCGAATTAGGCAACATGATGAATCCCTTGGAAATCACTAAGAAGAGTGAACCTAAAAGCAAAACTAAAACAGTAATCAATGTCCATGCCTTATGACGAATGGTAAATAATACAGAATGTTTATACCAAATCTTCAAACGATGAATAAGTTTCATCTCTTTTTTATTGTTATGATCATTAAGCATCTGTGATGCCATCGTTGGAACCAACGTCAAAGCAATCAGTAAACTTGCACCTAATGAGTATGCAATTGTGAGTGCCATGCTGATGAACACATCAGCAACCATGCCTTCAATGAATGCGATCGGTAAGAATACTGCTACAGTTGTTAATGTAGAAGCCGTAATAGCACCTGCCACCTGTTTAGCCCCTTCAACTGCTGCTTCTTTCCTTGATTTGCCCTCGGCAATCATTCTAAATATATTTTCAATAACGACAATCGAGTTGTCGACAAGCATCCCAATGCCTAAGGCTAACCCTCCCATGGAAATGAGGTTTAATGTGACATTGGTGAAATACATCATCATGAAAGCAGCAACGACAGAAATAGGAATAGCGAGCCCAACAATCAAAGTTGGTTTAATGTCTCTTAAGAACAGGAATAAAATGAAGATCGCTAAAATTCCTCCATAAATCAAGTTCTGCAAGACAGAACTGATGGACATATTGATATACTCACCTTGGTCCAATAAGACCGTATAATGGGTATCAACGCCTTCTCTTGCCACGATTTCATTCAAACGATTCATGATATTGCCAGTGACTTCAGTAATACCGTAATCAGATTGTTTCTGGAAAGAGATCTGAATACCCTGGTTGCCATTGATCTTTGAATAGGTATCGGTATTCGCATTGACATAGTTGATGCCATCAGTTACAATCAGATCTTTTAACGTGATAATGGTTCCACCTGAATTGAGGATTGGCAAATTCTCAATATCGGTTAAATTGCTTGGTTTATTACCTAAATAGAGCATACGAAGTTGTCCGGAATCCAAAGCAACCCCAATCAACCCACCAACATTCTGATCTTCGATGGTTGTCAGAACATCTTGGTGTGTGATCCCATAAGTTGCAAGTAGCGTATTGTCCAAATCCACTTGAAGGACAACATCTGCATCCCCTGAAATACTGACATCAGCAACTCCTGGGATACTTTCCAAATCAGAAAGTACATCCTGATTAATCCATTCGGTGTTCTTGATCAGAATTTCATCATCCGTCAAATCACCTGTATACGTCTTAAAAAGTGTCACAGACATGACAGGTAGCATATCTGGACTGATTCTCAAAATACGCGTGTTCGTTACTCCATCAGGAAAACTAATGTTATTAATCAGCTCTCGAAGCTCGATGACTACCGTATCCATATTGGAACCATCAGCAAACGTAATGACTGAAATCCCAAAACTTTCATTGGACATCGATTGGACTTCTTTGAAGTTACCAATCGTTGATACAGCAGATTCAATCGGTTTAGCCACACCCATTTCCACTTCTTCCGGTGTCGCACCTTCATAGGTTGTGATGGTAACAATATAAGGCAAATTGATATCAGGGAATAAAGTGAGTGGTAACTTGGTTACTGAGAACACCCCTAAAACGATGATAATCAAAATACCCATTAAAACAGTAATTGGTTTTTTTACACTATATGAACTCATAAGCCTCTCCTTGTGTGTGTCATCCGACCGAACGGTCGGTCGGTTATCTTGATTATATCAAATCACTTTATGAGTTGCAAGGCTTTTGACAAACAAAAAAGGGTACGACCTCATTTCGTATCCCCTTATTGTTTTTTGGATCAACTTATTCGATATCAATTTCACCTGAAACTGTAGATTTCTTTAAGATAATGATGGTTGATCTTTCTTTATTCTTAATATTAAGATCTCCTGAAATAGATTTGAGAGAAACTTTTTGTGGGTAGAATTCTTTCCCGTTTAAATCGCCACTAACGGTTGAAAAATTCAATTCTTGACATTTAGAATCTTCGATATTGAAGTCGCCGCTGACGGTATTACAACGAACATCCTTTTCAATCTGGACACGTTCAAATTGAATGTCACCACTGACTTGTGATGAGGATAGAACTTCCATCGATGAATCTTTTAAACTTAGGTCACCGGATACGGTATGCCACTGTGCGTCTCCAAGCTTTGTGTTTTCAATAATGACATCACCACTGGTTGTACTCAGTCTAAATTGATTTATTTTTAGATTCTTAATCATGATGTCACTACTTACCGTACGATTGGTGAACTCAGTAATTGTGACATGCTTTGGAATTTCAATCAGGAAACTGATGTCATTGTTTTTGCCAAATGCAAATCTAAACCCTAATCCTTTATCTCCAACCAGTTCAAATTGTCCTTTTTCAAAAGAGACGTTATACCGATTGATCTTACCAGTCCCTCTATAATACACTTGAATCTTTGATGCATCAGTTGGTTGATAAATCACATCTTCTGATGTTAATTTCACAAGAACGGATAGTTCCTCTTTTGTGACATCAAAGGATTCCCACAAAACAAAGTACTCGGAATCGATGTTTTCTGCATCTTTTTTAGGTTCGAAATCAGCAAGTTCTTTAGCAAGTTGTTCGGGTTCACCGAACTTCTTGATGATTTGTTCTTCTGAGAGTCCTTCATCGATTGCATTTTGAATCATTTCTTCATGATCGGAAATGATGTCTTCAATTTCTTCATTTGTTAACTTCTGTTTAAGTAATTCTTTTCTTAAATCTTCGATATATTTCTTCATTCTTCTTTCCTCCTCGGTTTATAATCTGATAAACACCGCCTATGAATGCATCCCATTCATCTCTTAACGTTAAATAATAAGTAAATCCTTTTTCTGTCATTTTGTAATATTTTCTGGGAGCACCTTCACTGGATTCTTCCAGATATGTTTCGAAGTAATCTTCTTTTGTCAGTCTTCTTAGGATGGGATAGATTGTATTTTCGTTGACATCAATGAATTCGGAGAGTTGATTGATGATCAAGTAACCATACGCATCTTTTTCTACCAAAACCGATAAGACACATAATTCGATGATTCCGCGTTTAAATTGTGCGTTCATAATAGTCCTCCTATGTTCTAATCATAACACACTACTGTTTGTCACACAATACTAATGCACTCATTTTGCATAAAAAAAGGAGAATTATGTCAAATCTCCTTCATTTATCGTTATTTTTAAATGTTTTCTACAACTGATTTTACCAAATTTTTGAATTTCTGATTCACAGATTGTGCAACTTCAAGGACTTCTTCATGGGATAATTTCTGATCAAGAATACCACTTGCCATATTCGTTAAGCATGAAATACCTAAAACTTCCATCTGCATGTGTGATGCCACAAGTGCTTCAGGTACAGTGGACATACCAACTGCATCTGCTCCTAAT
>QKIB01000073.1 GCA_003249785.1 Acholeplasmatales bacterium | reverse complement strand
AGAACAAAAACCAATGATAAAGTGTAAATACGCTTCTTCAAAAAAGCACTGAAAATATGTAAAAAAATATTTGTATTTTTAAATTTGAGATTTTTCTATATTTTCATTACTTTTTATATACAAAGTATATAAAGATTTGTATAAATGAATTCGTATTTTCTCAAGATTCTTAACTTATATTTTTCTGTTATATTATAATCAGTTATTTCTATTGACTTTTTGCAATTTTGAGATATCATTTTATTGATGTATAAAACTTAAAAATAACCAGCAATGGTTCATTTTTCAGTCAAAATAAAATAGATTAAATTTAGAATCTGAATTCAGGAGGCAGAAAATGTCAAAAGTATTAGTGATTGGATGTGGTGCAGTTGCATCAGTAGCCATCCAAAAAATCGCACAAAATCATGAAGTCTTCAAAGAAATGATCATTGCGAGTCGAACCCAAAGCAAGTGTGAGGATTTTGCTAAAAAGCTCAACGGACCAAACATCAAGGTACTCAGTGAACATGTTGATGCGGATCACGTGGAAAATGTCGTCAAACTCATTGAAAAGTATCATCCAGATATCGTTGTCAATGTCGCATTACCTTATCAGAATATTCCCATCATGGAAGCTTGTATTCAAACTAAGACGCATTATTTAGACACAGCATGTGCTGAAGTCAAAGAAAAAGCAGGATTTGAATATGGTACACAATGGATTTATCATGAACGCTTCAAGAAAGCTGGTGTCATGGCACTTTTGGGATCAGGATTTGATCCAGGTGTAACCAGTGTCTTTTCAATGTATGCGAAAAAACATTATTTTGATACCATTGATACCATTGACATCTTAGATGCAAATGGCGGAGACCACGGGTATCCTTTTGCAACCAACTTCAATCCTGAAATCAACATTAGAGAAATCACACTTCCAGGACGTTACTATGAACAAGGATCTTGGAAAGTTGTCCCTGCACTCTCAGAAAAACATGTTTATGAGTTAGATGGCATTGGACCAAAGGATATGTATCTGATGTATCATGAAGAAATTGAATCATTAGCCAAATTCATTCCTGAAGTGAAACGCATCCGTTTCTTCATGAGTTTTGGTGAGAGTTATTTAATGCACTTAAGAGCCCTTCAAAATGTTGGAATGACTAGTGTTAAGCCAATTAACTTCAAAGGTCAACAAATCGCTCCCATTGAGTTTCTACGTGCTGTCTTGCCCGAACCAGCAAGTTTGGGACCACGTACCAAAGGAAAAACAAATATCGGTTGTATCGTATCTGGAACCAAGCATGGTGAAAAGAAAACTTATTATGTCTATAATATGTGTGATCATGAAGCAGCATATCGTGAAACTGGATCACAAGCGATTGCCTATACGACAGGCGTTCCAGCAATGATTGGTGCAGCACTGGTTGTTCAAGGCATTTGGCACGGAGCAGGTGTCTTCAATATGGAAGAGTTTGATCCAGATCCATTTATGGATATGCTTAACAAATGGGGCTTGCCTTGGAATGAAAACTTCAATCCTGTGCTTGTTGACTAAACATGAAAATTAATCCTAAACTACAAACACCCTATTATCTGATTGATGAATCTCTTCTGCTCAAGAATATGGAGATCATCCAGTCAATCAAAGAACGCTCTGGCTGTAAGATCTTACTCGCACAAAAGGCGTTTTCAACTTTTTACTTTTATCCACTTCTCTCCAAGACTTTGGATGGCACTGCATCCAGTGGTAAATTCGAAGCCAAATTAGGGTTTGAACATTTTGGAAAAGAAGTGCATGTTTATGCACCAGCCTATAAGGATAGCGATTTTGATGAAATTTTAACCTATGCTGATCATATCGTTTTCAATTCCATTGCTCAGCTCATGAGATTTAAGGATCAGGCCCTTGCCAAACATAAGACCCTAGGTCTAAGAATCAATCCTGAAATCTCCACACAAGATCATGCGATGTATGACCCTTCTTCACCAACTTCAAGAATGGGCATTCGATATGAAGATTTTGATCCATCCGTCATACCTTATATTTCTGGACTTCATTTTCACAATCTCTGTCAACAGAATTCTGATGATTTGGTTGTCACATTTAAAGAGGTCGAAA
The DNA here is from genome assembly GCA_003249785.1 of Acholeplasmatales bacterium. Classification (GTDB taxonomy): domain Bacteria; phylum Bacillota_I; class Bacilli_A; order Acholeplasmatales; family Acholeplasmataceae; genus Peloplasma. The sequence goes on along the minus strand of QKIB01000073.1, from coordinate 611 downwards.
AGAAATTTGGACCCTATTTCAAAGATCTCAAATGGATCAATCTTGGTGGGGGTCATCACTTAACGAGAGATGACTATGATGTCGATTTATTGGTTAATCTCATCAAATATATTCAAGATACTTACCACCTAGAAGTCTATCTAGAGCCTGGTGAAGGGATTGTCCTTAACACTGGTTTCTTAGTCGCTCAAGTTCTTGATATCATTAGAAATGATATGAACATCGCTATTTTGGATACTTCTGCTTCCTGTCATATGCCTGATGTCTTGGAGATGCCCTTCATGCCACCGGTTGTTAGCAGTACTAAGGATGGAGCATATCGTTACCGGTTATCTGGCTATACATGTCTGACTGGAGATAATATTGGAGAATACGGGTTTGATCAACCTCTTCAAGTAGGAGATCATATCATCTTCGAAGACATGGCTTTATACACGATGGTCAAAAACAACACATTCAATGGCATTCCACTACCATCGATCTATGCAAGAACTGTTCATGGAGAAGATGTACTGATCAAGTCGTTTGATTATCTAGATTTCAAGAACAGATTATCCTAGAGGTGCACAATGAAAAAACATAAAGTATCTAAATTCGGTGGAACCTCCATG
>QKIB01000111.1 GCA_003249785.1 Acholeplasmatales bacterium | reverse complement strand
GTATAGGTGGATAAAAAAGTTGTCATTGAGTTAGTGAATATCACAAAGCAGTTTGATGACGAAGTAGTTGTTAATGATTTGAATTTACAGATTTTCGAAAATGAATTTATTACGTTGTTGGGACCCTCTGGTTGTGGGAAGACAACAACACTGAGGATGATTGGTGGTTTTGAGCAGCCCAATCAAGGTGAGATCATCATCAATGGTAAGGTTTTCAATGAATTGCCACCTTATGCCAGACCTATCAACACTGTTTTTCAGCGCTATGCGTTATTCCCACATCTCAATGTGTATGAGAATGTCGCATTTGGACTGAAGAACAGAAATGATGCGTATTTGACCAAATTCTATGATTTGGATCCAAATATGGATAAAAAAGTCTATAAGGAAACACTTAAACTTAAAATAGATGAATCTGTTTCAGAAGCTTTGAAACTTGTCAAGCTCAAAGGTTTTGAAAATCGCAAGATTAATCAAATCAGTGGAGGACAAGCACAACGTGTTGCGCTTGCACGCGCCATCGTGAATAAGCCCCAAATTCTATTATTGGATGAACCTTTGGCAGCACTCGATTTGAAATTGCGTCAAAACATGCAATATGAACTCAAGGAAATGCAAAGAAAACTTGGCATCACATTTATCTTTGTCACGCACGATCAAGAAGAAGCAATGACCATGAGTGATCGTATTGTTGTCATGAAAGACGGATTGGTTCAACAACTTGGAACACCAAAACACATTTATAATGAGCCTGTCAATCGCTATGTGGCTAATTTTATTGGTGAATCAAATATCATCCCAGGTGTTTATCTGAAAAAAGATAAAGTTCGTTTTATGGGTGTTGATTTTGATTGTACAGGTTATAGTTTCTCTGAAAATGAAAATGTTGATATCGTTATTAGACCTGAAGATTTTGATGTTGTCGAGCTTGATGTTGCAAAGTTGAAAGGCACAGTGACTTCAAGTATTTTCAAAGGTGTTCATAATGAATTGACTTTGGATGTCGATGGCATAGAGTTATCTGTGAACACCTATGAAAATTACGAAGTTGGCGAACCCATCGGTCTAAAAGTCGATCCTTATGAAATTCATTTGATGAAGGTATCAGCAAATGAGTAAAGAATTCAAGATACTAGCCAAACCGTATATCGTATGGCTTTTTGTCTTGGCCATACTCCCGATTTTAGTCATGTTGTTGCTTTCATTCATGTTTTCTGAAGGCTTGACATTTGGCGGATCTTATTTCACATTGAGTCAGTTTTACCTGCTCAAAGAAGATTCCACATTGGTTGCATTTGGGAATTCTTTATTGTATGCATCATTGACAGCCATCATCAGTTTGATCCTTGGTTATTTCATTGCTTATCAAATTTTTAAATCAAAATTCAAGAATAAGTTCTTGATACTGACGATTTTCATTCTGCCAATGTGGTCAAATCTCTTATTACGAACAGAAGCATTAGGAAATTTAATGGAACAAAACAATATTGTAAGTCAGATGCTATTGAATCTTGGTATCAATTTATCCATTGATATCAGAGGTACTGGACTTGCTGTAGTCATTGGTTTGGTCTTCACTTATTTACCTTTCATGATATTGCCTATTTATACAGCATTGGAAAAAATCGATTATTCACTTGAAGAAGCAGCACTAGATTTAGGCTTAACGCCTATGCAGAAATTTTGGAAGGTGATTTTCCCACTATCCATGAAAGGTGTAGCAACAGGATCGATCATGGTCTTTTTGCCTTCTATGAGTGGGTTCGCCATTCCTGAAATTCTAGGTTCTGGTAACATTCTATTGATTGGTAACATCATTGAAGAATCCTTCAGAAACATGGATTATAACTTTGGATCATTACTTTCAATCATTTTACTCGTCTTTATCTTAGGTGCGCTTCTCATCGTATCTAAAGTCGATAAGGAAGGTGAAACCTTATTATGACAAACTATCCACACGCGACTTTGGAAGAATATGGATATAAAGATTACCGTGTCTTTCGTAAGGTTTATAAAGTCTTTTCTGTGATTTTGGTGGCATTGATTGTTTTGATGCTTTATCTTTCAATCATCATTTTGGCTATCCAGAGTGTGAATTCATCAGTTGATGTGACTAGCTTTGATACTTTCACATTAAAATGGTATTTCGAAATGTTTTCAACCAGATCATTAACCAATGCAATCAAAGTATCTGTAATCACTTCAGTGGTTGCGACTGCACTTGCAACTGTCCTGGGAACGCTCATTGCAGTTGGTTTGTATTCCTATGAAAAGAAAACGAGACAGAAGATTATGCTTTTAAACAATATTCCACTACTCAATGCGGATATTGTCACTGGGATTTCCTTGATGCTTGTCTTTTCATTATTACTGCCTTTATTTCCATACATTTTTGGTCCTACAACCTTGATCATGGCACATTTGTTTTTCACTCTGCCTTATGTGATCTTGAGCGTTCTTCCGAAACTCAAGGAAACAGATCCAAATTTAATGGATGCTGCATTAGATTTAGGCGTCAAACCATATAAAGCATTGAGAAAGATTATAGTCCCTGCCATTCAAGCTGGCATATTCTCAGGTATGCTTCTTGCATTTACGATGAGTATTGATGACTTTGTCATCAGTTATTTCACGACAGGCAACGGATTCGACAATCTTTCCATCTGGGTCTACGCTTCCATTGGTAGAAAGAGTTTGACACCATCGGTTTATGCTTTCTCAACATTGCTTACGATCTTGACATTAGGTATCATGGTTCTTTATCAATTCTTGATGAAAAGAGGTAAGAAGCATGCATAATTTCAAACGTTATTTGCTTTTTCTCATCATTTTGGGTTTACCATTCTTACTCACAGGATGTAATAATCCAAACAAGCTGCTTGTTCTAAACTGGGGTGAATACATCAATGAAGATGTGGTTGCCATGTTCGAAGATTACTACAATGTTGAAGTATCAATTTCCATTGCCGATTCCAATGAACTGTTTTATTCCAAATTGAAGAGCGGTACAACAGCCTATGATATCATCGTTCCTTCAGATTATATGATTGAAAAGATGAAAAGCAAAGGCTTGTTGCAGGAAATCGACTTTTCTAAACTCACCAATTATGATCCAGTTAACAATCCTTATCTTCAAGGACTTCAAGGGATTAGGGAAACAATGTCAGCTGGCTCAGAAAATTATTATGTCCCTTATTTCTGGGGAACGTTCGGTCTGATGTACAATAAGCTTAAACCAGGATTAGAAGAAGCATTGCAAACCTATCAATGGGATGCTTATTTTGATACATCAATTCGTCCAGCAGGTACGAGAACAGGGATGTATGATGTCCCCCAATACGCATTTGCTGCTGCCATGATTTATAACGGTATCAGTCCAAATGATTACAGTGAAGAACATTTGAATCTCGCTTATCAGACATTACTTGATGCCAACTTTGAAGTATGGGCTGATGATCAACTCAAAAAATCAATCAAAGCGGATAATTTGGATTTGGCTTTTGTATGGACTGGTGACTTCTTAGATATGCTATATACTGATTTATCAGAAGGCACTGCCTATGATGATATTACCTATGATATCCTTATTCCGGATACGACAATTGCGTTTATGGATGCGATGGTTATTCCTTACAATGCAAGACATGTTGATCTCGCACATGAGTTTATCAATTGGTTCATAGATCCTGAACATGCCTATATGAATGCTTCAACAGTTGGTTATGCAACCACACTTCAAAGTTCATATGATATGATTGCTGATTATCATGGAGACGATCAGTGGCTGACCGATTGGGCGAGAGCATATCGTCAATATTATCCTGATACTTCTGATTTTAGAGGAATTATTTTAACAGATTTCGATCAAGAAATTGTCAGTTCGCTCACCCTCATGGTCAACAACGTAAAAGTTAACAATTAGAGTAATATAATTGAACCTTCTCTATCATAAGTAGAGGAGGTTTATTTTATGTATCTCATAAAGGAAATGCTTGAAAGTGAAAGACCTAGAGAAAGACTTATAACAGAAGGTGTTTCATCATTATCAAACATAGAGTTAATTGCAATTCTACTACGAACAGGTATGAAAGATTTATCTGTGATTGAACTTTCAAAAAACGTTTTGTATCACTTGGAAAATCTGGAAGATTTAAAAAGAATCGGAATTGAGGAACTTTTGTTGATTCCGGGAATCAAAGAGGCGAAAGCATCGACATTGATTGCTGCGATTGAACTAGGAAAACGTTTGACCTATTTACCAAAAACTTCACAATATCGATTAACATCTCCACATGATGTCTATCATTTGATGCATCCCGAGCTTTCGTATTTAGAACAAGAACACTTTGTTTGTATTTACTTAAATACGAAAAGTGAAATGTTGAAAAAAGAGACTATTTTCAAGGGAACAATTAATCAAACATTGATACATCCCAGAGAAATTTTCAGACAAGCCATCAAATTATCTGCATCTGCAGTCATTTTTGTTCATAATCATCCAACAGGAGATGCTACACCAAGTAAAGCGGATATCAAAGCAACCGAAACCTTGATGAAATCGAGTGCAGTACTTGGAATTGAACTCATTGATCACATCATCATCGGACATCATGAATTTTATAGTCTCAAAGAACAAAAGAAAACGAAACTTCACTAGATTATATGCTATAATCAAGTAAAGGAAGTGGGATTATGAAAAAGAAAGATTCAACCAAAGTATTCTGGTATCTGATCGCAATGGGATTTGTAATCCTATTTATACTGATGCTTTTGAGTAGCATCTTAAATGTTGGAGACAGACTAAGAGCCATCCATCCTTACTTGGAATATGGATTCTATGTTGTTGCTGCACTCTTGGTTTATTTTCTCATTGTCCGTCCCATCAATATCATCGTCTTTTCACCAAGTTTTTCAGTTGAAACCACACTTGATGAACGTACAAGAAAAAACTATTTGGTCTATAAGAAAGTTGCCAAACGATTGATTGCCTTAGATACTTTCCCTCCTGAGGAGGAAAAGAAACTGATTGCTGCAATGGGCAGTTCAATTCTTCTTAGAGAAGCGCTCAATGATACTTTTAACCAATACATCAAAAAAGAAATGAATGCCGTCATCAAGCGCAATGCAAAAACAGTCATGATTTCAACCGCAATTTCTCAAAATGGAAGACTAGATTTCTTCACTGTAGTTGCTGTCAATCTCAAGATGATCAAAGAACTCGTTGTCATGTGCGGTTTTCGACCATCTTATAAGAATCTATCAAAACTAACACTCAATGTGTTTACTACTGCCCTCATTGCTGAAGGGTTGGAAAACATGAATATTAATGATATCCTACCAACATCAACTGTCAATGCGCTTGGTGAAGTTCCGTTCATTAAACCTTTGGTTTCCTCAGTTGCTCAGGGTATGAGTAATGCACTTTTAACCTTGAGAATCGGTATTGTCACACGTAAATATCTATTCAGTGATGCCAAAGAAATCACAAAGGAAGAAATCAGAAGAACAGCACTTCTTGAAGCTGCAGGTATGCTTCCAGTTGTTGTTGGAGATGCCTTCATGATGTTACCAAAAAGGATTGCTTCTCTATTCAAGAAACCTGAAGAAAAAGTGAAACCACAGACCAAAGTTACTCAAAGTGCTTAAACGCACTTTTTCTTTTTAAGAAATTAAATAAATTTTTATGCTTTTTATGGTTGCTTAAATGGGTAATATTGGGTAAAATAGATTTAGATGAAAGGAAAACCCTTTCAAAAAATTTCAGAGGAGAAGAAAAAATGAAAAGACTTTCAGTATTAATTTTTGCATTTGTAGTTGTGCTTTCATTAACAGCTTGTACGCCAAAGACTTACGAATTGGCTTTAGTTACTGATGTTGGTACAATTGATGATGGTTCATTCAACCAAGGCGCTTGGGAAGGAATGAAAAAATATGCAATTGAAAACGATATTACTTACAAGTATTATCAACCAGCTGAAGATTCAACTGACTCTAGAGTAGCCACAATTGAATTGGCAGTAAGTAATGGTGCAACAACAGTTGTAACACCTGGCTATATGTTTGAAAATGCAATTTGGCTAGTTCAAACAGAATTCCCAGATGTAAACTTCATTTTCTTAGATGGTTCCCCATCTAACGTTACTGGTTATGATAATAGTGGTACTCCAAATCAATTCTTGCCTGGTTCCACAACAGCTGATTATACAGTGGGATCTCACACATTACCAATTTTCTACAAAGAACAAGAATCTGGATTCCTAGCTGGCTATGCAGCAGTTAAAGATGGTTATACTGCTCTTGGTTTCGTTGGTGGTATGGCTGTTCCAGCTGTTATTAGATATGGCTATGGATTCATTCAGGGTGCTGCGTATGCAGCTGAAGAAATGAGTATGACTGCTCCTGTTACGATTAATTATTGGTATTCAGGTACCTTTGGACCTTCATCGGATGTTTCTGATAAAGCTACTTCATGGTATAACACAGGCACAGAAGTGATCTTCGCAGCTGCTGGTGGTGCAGGTAACTCAGTTATGAGTGCTGCAGAACAATCAACCTCAGGTAAAGTCATTGGTGTTGACGTGGACCAAAGTGCTGCTTCAACAACTGTTATTACTTCAGCTAAGAAAGAATTAGCAAACTCAGTATATGAAGCATTACAGAAAGTTTACGATGGAACATTCGTTGGTGGAACTGCATGGAATTTAGGTGCAGCTCAAGATGGCGTTGGTCTTCCTTTAGACTTTACAAGATTCAATACATTTACTCAAGCACAATATGATGTCATTCTTGCAGCTCTTGTCAATGGTACAGTTACTGTAAGTGGTGATACAAGTGTTACTCCTGACAGTTTTGACAGTTCATATGTTACTGTTACTGTTCAATAATTAATTTTCAAACGATGTTTTGACTAGAAGGGAAGGGAAACCTTCCCTTTTATTTAAAATTCCGGTATAATCATGTTTAGAGGTGAAGACAATGGAGTATGTAATTGAAATGCTGAATATCACAAAGGATTTTCCTGGAATAAGAGCAAATGATAATGTGACACTTCAATTGAAAAAAGGGGAAATTCACGCACTACTCGGTGAAAATGGCGCTGGGAAATCTACATTGATGTCAATTCTTTTCGGATTGTATCAAGCGAATAGTGGTGTCATTAAAGTCAGAGGAGAAAAGGTAGAGATCAATAGTCCAAATGATGCCAATGCTTTACATATTGGGATGGTCCATCAACATTTCAAACTGGTTCATAATTTTACAATTGCTGAAAATATTGTACTTGGTAAAGAAGATACCAAACATGGCTTTTTAAAAATGGATGAAGCAATTGATAAAATACAGAAATTAAGTGATCAATTTAAATTCAATATCAATCCCAACAATATCATTTCAGATATCACTGTTGGCATGCAACAACGTGTTGAAATTCTTAAAATGTTATATCGAGATGCAGAAATCATGATTTTTGATGAACCAACAGCTGTTTTAACTCCACAAGAAATTGAGGAGTTGATGAGTATCATGAAGGAACTGGTCAAGGAAGGAAAATCCATCATATTGATTACTCATAAGTTAAAGGAAATCAAAGCAGTAGCTGATCGCTGCAGCGTTCTAAGAAAAGGAAAATACATTGGCACAGTTGATGTCAAAACAACAAGTGTTGAACAAATGGCAGAAATGATGGTTGGCAGAAAAGTTCTTTTTAATGTTAAGAAGGACGATATTGAAATTGGAAATGGTGTCTTAAAAGTTCAGAATCTTGACATACATTCTAAAGAAGGAAAACATGTAATCAAGGATGTTTCATTTGATGTGAAAGCAGGAGAGATATTATGTGTAGCTGGAATTGAAGGAAACGGTCAAACCCAACTGGTTGAGGCGATTACTGGATTAAATCCCCATTATTCTGGAAAAATATTTATCCATGATAAAGAAATTACACATTCAAGTATACGTAATCGAACATTATCAGGTATAGGACATATTCCAGAAGATCGGCACAAACATGGACTAATTCTGGAATACTCGTTAGCAGAAAATATGATTTTGCAATCTTATTTTGATGAAGAGTTTCAAACCCATGGTTTCTTGAAGTTTGATGCAATCTCTAATCACACGAATGATCTGATTAATCGGTTTGATATTCGTAGTGGGAGAGGAGAAAAAACGATTGTTCGAAGTATGAGTGGTGGAAATCAGCAAAAGGCAATCGTGGCAAGAGAATTTGATAGAAACCCAGATTTAATGATTGCAGTTCAACCAACTAGAGGTTTAGATGTTGGTGCAATCGAATATATCCATAACCAATTAGTTAAATTGCGTGATCAAAACAAAGCAATCCTCCTTGTATCTTTGGAGCTTGACGAAGTTATGAGTGTATCAGATCGAATCGTCGTCATGTATGAAGGAGAATTAGTTGCAGATGTTGATCCCAAAAAGGTCACTGAAAACGAACTTGGTTTGTATATGTCAGGATCGAAGCGTGGTGATATGAAATGAAAGCAATAAGAAACATATTTTTAAGTATCTTTGATTTTATAAAAAATATATTTTCAAAATTAAGAAAATTCACCCAACAGGAACACATGGAAAACACTATGTCCTCCATTTATGCAATTATTGCAGGGATTGTCTTTGGATTTATTTTAATGCTAATCTTTGTACCTGCGGATGCACTTTCCGGTTTATGGATTATCATTACAGGAGCTTTTCAAAAAGGAAATGAATCATTGGGCAATGTCTTTTTGTTTGCTGCTCCGATTATTGTTACTGGTCTAAGTGTTGGATTTGCTTTCAAAACTGGATTGTTCAACATTGGTGCAACTGGACAATTTACAATTGGTGCATTTGTTGCTGTTTATATTGGTGTTCTTTGGTCATTTCTTCCAGGCAATCTTCATTGGATTGTCGCTGTTTTAGGTGCAATCTTAGCAGGTGCAATCTGGGGATTTATCCCGGGTTTACTTAAAGCACTCTTCAATGTTCATGAAGTTGTAGCAACTATTATGCTTAACTATATTGCAATGTATCTTGTCAATCTTGGTGTAAGAACAACCGTATATGATGGTTTATCAAAGTCAAAGAGTGTTATGGAAAATGCAATTATTCCTAAAATGGGGTTGCAATGGTTATTCCCAGATTCATCAGTCACTGGTGGAATTTTCCTAGCGATACTTGCAGTGATCATTATTTATGTGGTTTTAGAGAAGACGACATTTGGATATCAATTAAAAGCGGTTGGTTATAATAAAAATGCTGCAAAATATGCAGGAATCAATGAAAAGAAAAGCATTATTTACTCGATGACCATTGCAGGAGCACTTGCTGGTTTAGCAGGATCAATCGTTTACTTAACAGGTTCAGGAACACATATCGTTGTTCAAAAAGTACTTTTAAGTGAAGGTTTTGATGGTATCGCTGTGGCATTGCTTGGATTAAGTCATCCACTTGGCGTTTTAGCTTCTGGGTTATTCCTTGGTTATATTAAAAATAGTGGATTTTATCTCCAAATTCTACCATTTAATAAAGAAGTTATTGATATCATCATAGCATCTATCATTTATTTCAGTGCTTTGTCTTTACTCTTTAAAAACCTTGCAAAAAAAGTTTCGACAAGACATACTTCAGAAATCATTGGAGGTGACCAATCATGACTTTTTGGGAAATATTAATTAGCATATTAAATACTTCATTGTTGGTTGCTATCCCTTTGATGATTGTCGCCTTAGCAGGTATGTTTTCAGAAAGAAGTGGTGTCGTAAATATCGCCCTTGAGGGAATCATGACTATTGGAGCATTCTTCTCAGTTTTCATCATGAGTTTCATCTATAAGTCCTCTGGACTTGATGGACAAGGATTATTTTTTATCGGTATCTTGATTGCTCTTGTTGTTGGTATTTTATTCTCTTTATTACATGCATACGCATCGGTAAACATGAAAGCAAATCAGATTATTTCTGGTACTGCACTTAATATGTTTGCTCCTGCGATATCTGTATTCCTTGCTAGAGCAATCATTGGAACATCCAAAGTATCCTTTCCTAATAATAGCTTCTTTATTAAAGAAATTCCTCTTTTGTCCAATATACCTTTTATTGGTCCAGTCCTTTTTTCTAAAACTTTCATTACAATTTACATTGGATTGATAATCTTAATTGCCGCTTATATAGTTCTTTATAAAACACGATTTGGACTGAGATTGAGATCTTGTGGTGAGTATCCACAAGCATCAGATGCAGCTGGTATCAATGTATCAAAAATGAGATATATTGGTGTTATGATTTCAGGTGCACTTGGTG
>QKIB01000053.1 GCA_003249785.1 Acholeplasmatales bacterium | reverse complement strand
CATCATCAAGTTCGTCAATGAATTGAATCTTTTCTGGTTTTTCAAATGTTGATCCACCAATCAATTGTTCAGGATGATCAGTGATGCCATATTGTCCGATGTTGTTGTATCCATAATGAGCAGTGACAGGCGCCATATAGTTCTTGTGTCGTTTGATCACTGTTTGTGCGCCAATGCCACCCTCGATTTTTCTGATGATTCCATCTCCAGATCGTTCAGGATATTTTCCGCTATCAACAAACATGCCAGATTCAACAGCTTGAAAATAACCACCCATTGAGATGATTTCTTCAAGCATCAAGACTGCACGTTCTTCAATCTCCCTTTTGGTTTTCATCAAATATCCATCTTTTCGATAATCAAGCATACCTAAAAGATCATCCATACCCATCATAGCCTGTTTCGCAGTATCAAGCGCTTCAATGTTATAGACATGCCATGGGACGTTACGTCCTTCATCAGGCGTGATGGTTGACTGAATATCTGCAGAAGTCAATCTGGAGATCAGTAAATTTAAAACATGGGTGACTGTTGCTTCTCTTGTGGATGAATCCATATACTTCGTATTCATTTGTGCTCTCATCTTATAATTTGAGAAAAACTCACGAAGTGCCATTGCATATGGCAGATTCAATTTCAAATCTGGCGTGGGTGGAGCAGCAGGTGGAACGGTCGATAAGCAAATCAAGTCAGGACGAATGCCTGCCTTTTCACTCATCCGGCTATTGATAGCATGCTGAACTAAAAGTTCAGGCATGACTTTCCAAGCATCTCTTGCTGTGGCATTGGCATTGTGTGCACCATCAATTTGTGCCATCTGTCCATATGCCATGATTTTTTTACTTTCAGCAGCATCCACAAAACTTCTGATCATGTTGATGTTGCGATATAAAACATTGTATTGAGGATCCTGATGAGCACCATTCACGCCTTCTTCAGTGAACATCACAGCGATTTCAGGACCTGCAACACCAGATACATAGGAATGATAATTGATGGGTCTTCCGACTTCATCTTCAATCAGATCCAGTGCTTTTCTCTGGGCTCTCACTTGTTTTCTGGTGATGGGGACACCACCAATTCCTTGAGGTGTACCTTCAAGGAGACCATCCATATGTGATTGTCCTGCTGTTCTAATCACCATGATATGATCCGCACCATGATATGCAGCCATTCTCATCCGTCTGATATCATCTTCAAATCGTCCAGATGCGATTTCTGTTGTGATGGTTGCATCCGGTTGAGGATCGATATTGCCTAAATGTCTTGCACTAGGTAAAGCAACATAGTTCTTAAGTGAAGGGCTTGCTTGTACATAATGGAAAGGTCCTAAATCAATCGGTCCTTTGTCACGCCATACCCATCCTTTTCTTCTTGGACGATAAGAATCCAAATCTTTGAGGAGGTTTCTGATATCAAGCTTTTCATTCGGTTTCATGCTTGAATACCTCCGTCATTTCTTGGATATGTTTGCCTTCCATTAAGTTTAATCCGGCTTCTCTGATTTCATATCCAAAAGATTTTGAACAATAATAAACGATATGTCCTGCACCAAAAGGCAGAAGGTCATGTTCATTGAGTTGATCAGTGATGGCTTTTGCTTCTAAACTGGAAAAGCCCATCCGCATCAAGACACTGCGTTCAATTGCAGGTGATGTATAACGAAAAGCCAAATCCATCATTGGGTTGACAATTTGATCGGTGAGTTCGAAAAAATAAGTTTTGAGTTCCTCATCTGAATAGGCTTCTAGATGTTTTCTTCTCTTTTCATAATCATCATTTCTTGGTTTCATCTTTTGCCTCCATGAGTGTTTTGATGTGATCAGTGGTGCTATTTAACTCTTCAGCTAAATAGATCAAGTCCAGATCAGTGAGGTCTTGATCGAGATAATGTTTCAAATAAGATGACCGAAGATGGTCTAAAGATATTTCTTTATGTTTGAGCATGTTCCCAGAACTTGGGAATATGATTTGCTTACCGGGTTTTTCAAGGAGTGGATCACCTAGCTTGATTTCAATGCCTCTATCCATTGCAAAGGATACTTGAGCATTTAAGTGCTTACCAGCACCTGTATATTCACTTTCCTGAACCACAATGATTTCATCCTCTTTCATCGTTTGAGCGATACTGAAAGCTGCTGCTAAACTGATGTTTCCAGCTGGACCGCGTTCCATGCCTTCAAGAAGCGCTAAGGCTTCGGTGATGAAAAATGCACTGCCTTGGTTGACCAAGACATATTGATCCATGTATCTCAGTGGTCTTGCTGCACTGCGTGGCACATCACTACGATCAGGGAATGTTGCAAAAGGAATACCAAATCCAGTATGTCCCGTTGTAAATGATTTTTGATTAAAATCATGATCACTTGCCATATGCAATCCTGTTAAATCAACACTGGCTGCAATCACTTTCGTACCCATGGCTTTGGCTTTCTTTAATCCACGAGCAGTTCCAGTGAGATTACCACCGCCTGCATTGGTACAGATGACTGCTTCAGGAAACTTGCCTTCTCTTTTCATGAGTTCTGTTGCTATTTCATACCCTAAAGTTTCAATCCCCATGATGCCATAAGGCGAATAAAGAGATGCATTGAAATATCCTGTTTCTTCAAGCAATAATAAAAACTCATAAAAAAGTTCAGGTCCGACACTGAGTTGAACAACTTCAGCCCCATAGGCTTCACATGCTCTTGCTTTTTCGATGATTTCAGGTTGACCGACA
>QKIB01000036.1 GCA_003249785.1 Acholeplasmatales bacterium | reverse complement strand
AATTCGTTCCATTAGACAATTGATTGTAATCAACCTCGCATTCACCTTCTTATTCCCAAACATCAGTGTTGCTGGTCATGTGGGTGGGTTGATTACTGGTTTGATTCTCTTCTACTTCATGGTTCCTAAGATTCCATATTTTGTAGAAAAAAGACAAAAAGAAATTCAAAAACAGTCCATGGAAACACCTTATCAGGCATAAGGTGTTTTTTTATGCTGTACAACTTGCATATTTCATAATCGTGTTATAATGATAGCGGAAGATCGAGGTATGCAATGAAGAAAAAAAGAGGGAATCTTTCAGGTTCTAAAAAAGTAGATATCGTTCAAAATAAAGGTTTCTTAAGGAAACTTTTAGCGTTTGTCGGCCCTGCTTATCTGGTCAGTGTCGGTTATATGGATCCAGGAAACTGGGCAACCGATATTGCAGGTGGTAGTCAATTTGGCTATAAACTCATCTGGATTATTCTCGTTTCTAACATTATGGCCATCGTTTTTCAAAGTCTATCTGCTCGATTAGGTGTTGTGTCCGGAAAGGACTTGGCACAAGCTTCGAGTTCACATTATCCAAAACCTGTTAACTTCACGTTATGGATCTTAGCAGAAATCGCCATCATCTCCACTGATATTGCTGAAGTACTAGGAACTGCTATCGGGATTTCACTCATTTTCAAGGTTCCGATTGTCTATGGTGTACTCATTACAGGATTCGATACGCTCCTCTTGCTTCTCATCAATCGCTTGGGTGTAAGGAAGATGGAAGCTTTCATCATCATGCTGATTTCCATTATCGGAATCAGTTTCTTAGTTGAAATAATAATCTCGAAACCAGATTATGTTAATATCCTTTCTGGATTTGTTCCCACGATTCCAAATGCAGCGGCATTATATATCGGTATCGGCATTATAGGTGCAACCATCATGCCGCATAACTTATACCTTCATTCTTCTTTGGTTCAAACCAGGAACTATAAAAAAGATAAAGATGGCATCAAGCAAGCCATCAAGTTCAATACCATTGATTCTATCATAGCTCTTAATTTCGCATTCTTTGTCAATGCAGCGATTTTGATTGTTGCAGCAGCTGTCTTTTATGAAACCGGACGTTATGATGTTGGTGATATTCTCACTGCACATCAACTTCTAGAACCTATTTTAGGTACAGAGTTGGCACCAATCTTATTCGGGATTGCGTTAATTGCTGCAGGACAATCTTCGACCATCACAGGTACTTATGCGGGTCAGGTTGTTATGGAAGGTTATATCCATTTGAGACTTCAGCCTTGGGTCAGACGCATCATCACCCGTTTACTTGCAATCATCCCGGCTTTACTAGTTATCGTGCTTTACGGTGAACAGGCTAGCGGATCTTTATTAATTCTAAGCCAGGTTATTTTATCCTTACAATTAAGTTTTGCTGTTATTCCCCTGATTCATTTTGTCAGCAGCAAAAAGTTCATGAAGGACTTCGCGATTAAGATTAAGATGCGTGTGATGTCATGGCTCATGGCAATCCTCATCATGGTGCTCAATGTCATCTTGGTCATTGATACACTGAAGGAATGGTTTAAAGATGGCGTGAATTTCTTCGTTTATGCTTTAGTTATTCTTTTCATATTAGGATTGATTCTGCTTTTAATCTATATCATCTTCGAACCTTTCATCAATCGAGGAAAGGTACAAGACCAAGTTTGGATTCACCATTTGACACAAGTACCTAACATCATCAAAATTGAGCCCTATAAGAAAATTGCATTGTCTCTGGATTTCTCCAAAAACGATCAGTCTATCTTATCCCATGCTGCACATCTGGCAACTTTTGAAACAGAAATTGTTTTACTGCATGTTGTTGAAAGTGCCGGTGCTGCAATTTATGGTGGGGAGATTAGTGATAACGAAACCATCGTGGATGCTGAAATGCTTGATAAATATGCAGTCGCCTTGAAGGATATGGGTTACAAGCATGTCACGACTGAAATGGGATATGGAAAGTTAGCAACTGCATTACCCAAGATGATCAACAAGCATCAAGTGGATATTGCAATCTTTGGATCTCACGGTCATAAAGCATTTGGTGATTTGATCTTTGGATCATCGATTGATCGAATCAAACATCAAATCAATATTCCAATCCTGATTGCCAATCAATAATCAATATAAAAGGGCTTTGTTAAGCCCTTTTTTGTATATTATTTGGATGAATCAATCATCAGTTGAACCAAATGATTAGAAAACTCTGTTGGATCTTCGATAGGATATCCTTCAATCAGTAATGCTTGATGATAAAGGATACTTGCATAGTCATCAATCTTCTTTTCATCTTTCTCATAAACCTTCTTGAGTGCAGTAAACAAGTCGTGATCTGGATTGATTTCTAGAATCTTATCTGCATGAACATTGGCTGCGTTAGGCATTTGTTTCAAGATCTTTTCCATTTCCATGCTGATACCTTCACCAGATACCAGACAAACTGCAGATTCTTTCAAACGGTAGGATAGCTTGACATCCTTGACTTTGTCTTTCAAAGCTTTCTTGATGGCTTTCAAGATGTTCTTGTTTTCTTTCTCTTTCGGCTGCAGATCTTCTTTCTTAGTTTCATCCACAAGATCTGTATCTGCTTGTTGAATGGATTTGCAAGGCACATCTCCGTAGGTTTGCATAACTTGAATCATGGACTCATCGATTTCATCTGTGAGGAGCAAGACTTCAATATCCTTTTCTCT
>QKIB01000061.1 GCA_003249785.1 Acholeplasmatales bacterium | reverse complement strand
GTTTGATATTTGCTTTAGTTATAGACTTTGCTATATAATTTTTAAAGAATGTTGAAGAAACCAATAAGAAATATACCATTATTGAAATCATAGAAGTTACAAAAAGGTGCAAAATAATACTTTCAAAATTTTTGAAAAGAATTATTATTATAACAAAAAGACAAACACTAATAAAAGAAGCATTTATTCTCAATGCATGTTTCAAATGGTTTAATCCATATGGTGTATTTCTTAAGGAATAATTAAGATATTGCCTAATATCATCAGCAGACACAATATATGTTATTTTCACAAAAATTCTCCTTTATTATTACATATTTTATTTTCAAATCGATACAAGGATTTTCAGTCGTTTCATGCAATATATGAAGTTAAATATGATTTCTTTTTTACAGTGAGACTCTAGATTATCATTTTAATTCATCCATATTCTTTATTTTATGAACGAAATTTGATGTAATAAAATCAAAAAACTCTGAGCCTGTTATTTTCACTAGTGCATAATTCAAATCATAAGTATCTACTTTTATTATTTTTGTCGTTCCAATCAAGAAAACAGCTGAGAAACCCATTTGCCTTTTATCAAATTTAGTTTCTTTCATATAAATCCTAACATTTATAACTACATTGATATCCTTAGACATGTCAATACTATGTTTTTTGCCAAAGTATCCTCTATATGATAAAATCTGTTTATTTATGTCAATTGATAGATATTTCCAAAAAATGGTGAAGAACACAAATAAAAATATAGTAGTCGAGATACAAAAAATTATTATGATGTCAGATATTTGTGGATTCAAAAGCAAGAAGAAACCATTAAACAAAACTATTATTGCTAGAGATATTATTCTCATTATTTTAAAGTTAATCGTAATAATATTTAGATTACTATTTCCATATATTCCCATCAATTTCCCCCTAATCAAAAATTATCAACTTAATTATATCATAGAATTAAAATCAGTAAATTCGCATTATGTAAATTCATATTTAGTGTAAAAGTCCTTGTATTGTAAACGTGTTTTGTAAAACATCGAAAAAAGAAATAAAAAGAGCCACTTAATGGCTTCTTATCTTAATAGTGGCGTTTCAAGAGGGATTCGAACCCCCGACCGACGGCTTAGAAGGCCGTTGCTCTATCCAGCTGAGCTATTGAAACACATGAGCAGGCAATGACTATTATAACCTAATATAAGCTGAATGTAAAGCACATTTCCTCTCATTTTTATTATATAAAAAAGGGGAAGATTATGCAATCTTTCCCATTTTACTGATTTTATCCAAAATTCTTAGAAGTGCCTGTGTATCTTCTTCACCAAGGTTTCTAACTAAAAGTCTTAAAGGACGGTAATATTCTTCCTTGATAGACTCTACATAAGTCTTTCCTTTAGGTGTCAACATGATGTATGTCACTCTTAAATCTTTTTGTGATGTTTCTTTTTCTAAGTAGCCTTGTTCTACAAGTTCATTCACCTTGTGGGTGATGGCTGGTAAGGTGACACGGAGTGTTTTTGCTACATCAGTCAACTTAATTTTCTGATATAAATCGCAGAATGCCACACAAAACATGACCATGATATCAGCATCACTGAGCTCTGTGTTTGTTCTTTTATAAATGCCACTTCTTCTAAACACCTGAAGTGCACGATCTAGTTTTTGTAATTTTTGATACTCTCTCATCTTTTTCTCCTTTTGTTCATATCATTTGTGTAGGTTTGATGATGCTGCCACAATCACCTAATGATGATTTACGACTATATTTTATCACAATCATGCCTTTTTATATACTTTTAGCAAATTTTTTAGTATTTCAGCACGTTCAGGATCGACATTTGATATGATCTTTTCGATCTGTGAAGCTTTTTTCTTGTAGTATGAAAGAGCTTCTGGCTTGTTTCTCAAGATTGGTCCCAACAATAATTCATCATCTGAAAGATGCATCTGTCCACGTTTCACTTTTAAGATCACATAATAGAATCTGTCATGGATAACATACTCATCAATGATTTGAAAACCATGTGTCATTAAATAAGATCTAAGGACCTCGATTTTGTCATTTGCCTGTAAAATATAAGTCTGATTGCCTTTTGGTGCATGATCCATGATTTCAGAAATGAGATAAGCACCCATTCCAGAAATGATCGCCAAATCAAAAGGTTCTTCAATAGATTGAAATCCATTGGAAATGACATAATTGACAGGATAATCTTTTAGATTCTCCCTAGCAGAATTGAGTGGTTTTTCTCTTAAGTCACTGGCAATACCTTTGTTGATATACCCTTTGGTAAAGGCTTGTTCTAAAACAAACCCATGATCGGTTCCAATATCCAAAACTGTATCATAACCTTTGGTTAACTCAGCTAAAAAATCAATTCTTTTACTTCTTGCCATAGTAAAACTCACGGAGTTTGTTTTGTCTCGATGGGCTTCTGAGCTTTCTCAACGCTTTGGCTTCAATCTGACGGATACGTTCACGTGTAACGCCAAACTCACGTCCGACTTCTTCTAAGGTATGGTTCTTGCCGTCAAAGAGTCCATAACGCAATCTCAAGACCTTTTCTTCTCTGTCAGTCAGTGTTTCAAGAACTTCATCAAGGGTTTGCTTGACCATTTCCTGTAACATGAATTCATGAGGAGTGAGCGCATTAGGATCCGAGATGAAATCTCCAAGTGATGAATCTTCTTCTTCACCGACATGAGCTTCTAAGGAAATTGGTTCTTTGGCAATGCGTTGAATGTTTTGTACTTTTTCTGGCGTTATCCCCATCTTCTGAGCAATTTCCTCCAATGATGGTTCTCTACCCAAGTCTTGGATAAGTTGTCTTTGAATCCGAATCATCTTGTTGATGGTTTCAACCATATGAACTGGAATTCGGATGGTTCTTGCTTGGTCAGCAACCGCACGTGTGATCGCTTGTCTAATCCACCAAGTTGCGTAAGTTGAGAATTTGAATCCTTTTTCATAATCAAATTTATCAACTGCACGCATGAGTCCCATATTACCTTCTTGGATTAAATCCAAGAACAATAAGCCACGACCGACATAACGCTTCGCAATTGAGACAACCAAACGGTAGTTTGCTTCTACGAGCTTGTTTTTAGCAATCATTGCACGATCAAGAGCAACTCTTAATTCTTCAACATCAGTTTCAGGTAATTCTAAAGTGCCAGCTTCGATTTCATCGAGTTGTTCTTTGGCATATCTGCCGTTCGAGACTAAAACTGCATATTTCTTTTCATCTTCTTGGTTAAGTAGAGGAATCTGTCCGATTTCTTTTAAGTACATACGGACAGGATCATCAATCTTGATGTTGGATGCGATGGTTTCGATGTTGATGAGTTCTTCCTCTTCAACTTCCAATCCACTTAAAGATAAATCATCTGGTTCTTCCTCTTCAAGTTCAAAATCTGCATCTTCGTCTTCTTCAATTTCCAAACCATCATCAAACATGGCTTGTTCTTCTTCATCCACTTCTTCCAAATCTTCAGGCAAAATGATATCAACGTCATTATCCAGAAGTGCACGTTCGATATTGAAGTAATCATCACTTCCTGGTTTTGCGTATGGTAAAACATCTTCTTGATTCAAGAATTTGTCTTTCCCAGCCTTCTTGACTAATTTTTCAATAATTTTTTCTAATTCCACAAGCGTCCTCCTATTTTTTATGCTTCAAACTGACAATAATCTGATCTCTTTCTGTGATCAGAATGTCACTGACATTATCTTCGTTATTGATTTTTTCTCTTAAATATTCTAATCTGCGTTTCATATTTGCTTCTTTGACCAATTGAATGTAGCCTTCCATCTCAGGTTCTGAAATTTCAATCTGGTTTGTCCAAAACATATCAGATAGCAACTGTGTTTCCATATGCGTCCGTTGTTCAGTGGACAACTGATCCAAAAACTGATTTAAGTCCATATCACTGTGTTCTTCATAATAACTTTCGATCTTGAGTCTGATCGATGCAGTAATGGTCTCAGCAAAATCAGTTTGTTTCAAATGTTTCATTATTTGGTCGGATGCTTTTTTTGATCTGAGCATCGTAAAGATCAAATAACGCTCAGCTTTGGCATACTTATCCAGCATCATAGGTCTTTCTGGTTTAGGTAAAATAGGTTCCTGTCTTTCCGGTTGTCTCTTAAATTCAAGAGATTCGACAGGAATATTGAGATCATGTGCCAATTTCTGTAGATAGAATCCTTTGATACTTGCATCTGAATTCTGGATCATGGACATAACCAAACGTCTGAATGCTTTCATATCATTGGCATCTGACAAGTTTTTGCCTTGCTTATAATATGTGTATCTGAATGCATAAGCATCCACAGTATATTCACCAAACAACATTTCATATTGTTCAGGGCCATAGGATTTAATGAAATCATCAGGATCCATTTGTTCAGGAATGGTCAGTACTTCAACCTTGAGTCTTTCTTTTTCCAAGATTGGAATGGCATGATCGGTTGCTTTTTGACCTGCTGCATCCCCATCATAAGCGATAATCACCGAAGGTGCAACACTTTTGATCAGATTTGACTGATTTTTCGTGAGTGCGGTTCCCATGGTGGCTACGCCATTTTTGACACCAGCAGCATAAGAACTGATCACATCGAAAAAGCCTTCATATAAAATCACTTGTTTGCTAACTCTGATCTCGCTCAATGCCTCATAAAGGTGATAGAGTAGAAACCCTTTTTTAAAGATCACGGTTTCTGGACTATTGATGTATTTGACTTGATCTTTAGGATTGAGTGTACGACCTGATAACCCGACCACATCCCCCTTGGGATTGGTGATTGGAAAGATGACGCGATCTGAAAACAAATCATAATAAGATCCATCATCAGATTGTTTGACGACACCTAAGGCAATCATGTCACTTACACTGTACTTCTTGTCTTTGAGGACTTGATAAAGTGTATCGCCATGACTTGGGGCATACCCCATCTTGAAATGAAGAATGAGATCATCATCCATTTGTCTTTGATAGAGGTATTTGAGCGCTTCTTGTCCTTTCTCACTATTCTTGAGATTGAACTGATAGAAGTTTGCAACTTCATTCATGAGTTTATAGTAATGTTGATTGGGATCGCTCTTTTGTTTTTGTGTCTTAATTTTGATGCCTGCACGTTCTGCTAAAGCAGTTGCTGCTTCTTCAAAAGAAATATTTTTGATCTTTCGATAGAAATTGATGGGTGTTCCCCCTTCGCCACATGACATACATTTGGCGATATTTTTTTCAGGAGAAACCGAAAAGCTTGGAGTTTTTTCTTGATGAAAAGGACATAGACCCATATAGTTCTTGCCGCGTTTGGATAAGGAAACAAATTCACTGACCAAATCAACAATCGGTGTTTTCTCATTAATTTCCTGGATGAGCTTTTCTTCCATACTGGTCCTCCTTTTTCAAATTTATGAATAACTTAATCCGTAGCCAAAGGGATACATGACGATATCAGGATTATAATAAGACAAAGTCGATGTATATCCGATTTGTGATAAATCCTTTGGCCAAGTGAATGATAATTTACCTGTAAAATCAAAATCTCCAAACAGAACATCTGCAAGTCCACGACCACCTTCTGAGCCTGGTAACCATGCTGCTACAAAAGCATCAAAATCGTTGATTGAATCTCCTAAGACCAAAGGTCTTCCGGAAATTAAAATCCCGATGACATGTTTGCCTGCATCATGTGCTTGTTTGGCAATATTTAATGCTGTTGCATTATAGCCATCAGCTGTTGGGCTAGTTAACGTCAATTGGTCGTTATCTCCGGCACCTTCACTATAAGGTATCTCTGATAAGACAACAACGACTGTACTTGCATCATTCCAGCTACTTGCGAGACTGACGCCAGCACCTTGAACAACTGCATTCATTGCATCTCTAATGCTTAAACCAACACCAATGAATGCGTTCGTATTCCCTTGCCAATACGTTGTCCAACCACCACAGAGATAGCCCACGTTGGTTGCTGCTGTTCCTGTGATGTAGATTGAATCATTTTTAGCAAGTGGCAACGCTTGATTTTCGTTTTTGAGTAAAACCAGTGATTCTCTAACTGCTTGTCTAGCTAGTGCTTGATGATCCGCATTATAGAGATAGGTTGCAGAATCCAGATGATTCGTTGGATCATCCATAAGTCCTTGACGATATTTAATCGTCAAAATTCTTGAAACTGCATCATCAACTCTAGACTCCGTAATTCTGCCACTTAAAACCATTTGTTTCAAAGTCGTGATTGTTAGTTCCCAATCTGATGGTTCCATGAGCATATCAACACCAGCATTGACTGATGCGACAACTTGATCTTCATAAGACCCTGGAAGTTGATGAATCGCATTCCAGTCACTGATGATGAATCCATCAAATCCGAGTTCATCCTTAAGGACATCAGTAATCCAATAATGACTACCATGCATTTTCTGACCAGCAATGGAATTATAAGAAATCATGATGGTATCAACACCAGCTTCAATCGCATCAATATAAGGGGGTAAATAGATGTCTCTAATTGTCTGTTCATCTAATGTGACATCCCCTTGATCGATGCCACCTGAAGTTGCACCATCACCAATGTAATGTTTTGCAGTTGCGCTGACACCATTGTCTTGCAATCCCTCAATCATTGATTGAACTAAATTGGCGTGAATGCTTGGATTTTCACTATACCCTTCATAGGTTCTACCCCATGAAATATCAGAAACAACACTGACTGCAGGTGCGAACGTCCATGTAATTCCTGTGACGAGCATTTCTTCTGCTGTTGCTTTTCCGATTTCTGTCATGAGATCAGCATCATTTGCTGCACCTAATCCGATATTATGAGGAAAAATAGTTGCTCCATAGAGATTATTGTTTCCATGAACAGCATCTATGCCATAGAGGATTGGAATTTCACTTGAGCTTTGTAAAGCTGCTTGTTGATAGGCATAAACCATTTGATACCAATCATCTGCTGAATTATCAAATGAGGATGGATGACTACCACCACCGCTTAATACAGACCCAATCCCATAGGTTTGAACCTGTTCAGGTGTGATGTACGCTCTTTCTGCTTGAACCATCTGTCCTATTTTTTCATCCAGACTCATGGTTTCGAGTTTCGTTGCTACTTTTTCAGCAATCGTCACCACATCAACTGGAGGTACATAAGGATCAACCGGTATATCTTTTTCTTGACAGCCACTCATGAAGACGAGCGACAGGATGATGAATATGATATTCAGTAACTTCTTCATGAAAGCCAACTTTCTTTTTAGAATTGTGTTTCCTTTTCAATGTAGCTTCTTAAATCCTTGATTGGGATTCTGACTTGCGCCATCGTATCTCTGTTTCTAACTGTCACTGCTTGATCATTTGCTGTATCATGATCAATTGTGATGCAAAGATAAGTTCCAATGGCATCTTGTCTGCGATAACGTTTCCCAATATTTTGGGTTTCGTCATAGACGACATCAAAATATTGATTGAGTTCATTATAGATTTCAAGTGATTTTTCTGCATGTTCTTTCTTGATCAATGGCAAGATTGCTGCTTTATAAGGTGCCAATGCAGGGTGGATGTGCAAGATCTGTCTTGTATCTCCACTCTCAAGTGTTTCTTCATCCAGTCCATTAGCAAGAAAAGCTAGAACAAGACGTTCAACACCTACTGCTGGTTCGACAACGTATGGCAGATATCTTTCATTCGTATCTGGATCGAGATATGTCATGTTTTCTCCAGAATGGATTTGATGTGCCTTGAGATCATAATTTGTACGAGATGCGATCCCCCAAAGTTCATCGAATCCCCATGGGAATCTAAACCGAATATCGGTGGTTGCATTCGAATAATGACTGAGTGCTTCTGGTTTATGGTCATCAAACTGAAGGTTATCTTGATCAAGACCTAAAGAGACCAACCAGTCCATACAGAACTGTTTCCAGTAATTGAACCACTCAACTTCAGTTCCGGGTTTTACAAAAAATTCCATTTCCATTTGTTCGAACTCTCTGGTTCTGAAAATGAAATTACCTGGCGTGATTTCATTTCTGAAAGATTTACCAACCTGGCATACTCCGAAAGGCACTTTTTTACGTGTCGTTCTTTGAATGTTTTTGAAATTAATGAAAATGCCTTGTGCTGTTTCAGGACGCAAATAGATTTGATTGGCTTGTTCTAGAACAACACCCTGGTGTGTCTGAAACATCATATTGAAGGCACGTATTGGTAAGAATTCTTTCTTTCCACAATTTGGACATGTCACTTCATGATCAACAAGATATTGATACATCTGATCAGTTGACCATCCATCAGCAGAAACCGTAGGATCATGGTCTTCAATCAGTTTGTCAGCTCTAAAGCGTTGGTTACAACTCTTACATTCAGTCAAAGGATCGCTAAAACCGCCAACGTGACCGCTGGCTACCCATACTTCACTGTTCAACAGAATGGAACTGTCGATTAAGACATTGTATGGGGTTTGTCTTTGGAATTTCTTAATCCAAGCATCCTTGATATTCTTCTTGAGAAGACTTCCAAGAGGACCATAATCCCATGTATTGGCTAAGCCACCATAGAGTTCGCTTCCTTGAAATATGAATCCTGTTGATTTTGCAAATTGGACAATCTGATCTAAAGTTACCATGTGAACACATCCTTTAATGTCTATTTTAGGTTTTTTAATGTCGTTTGTAAATGATACTGATAGTATTTTAAAATAAAATTCTTTATTTTACCCATACTATCGGGGTCATATGCTTCTAAATCGTGATATGGTAGTGCGGTGAGTTTGAGGAGAATAATCGCATCCTTGACATCAAGATCAATGAGATCTGATTCATTTTGATAGACCAAACCACCTTTTTCGATGTTGATGCCTATCACTTTTCTCCCATCAGCAGAAAGATCTAAAGGATACCCTAAGGGTCTTAAAATCTTTAGTGCAAAGCTGTAGGATGATGAGTAAAGTTCTACTGCAGTTAGTGCTTGAATGAGATGATCATAGATTTCATCATGATGATAACGATCAACGACAAGTTGATCGATGATCTCAAGCATTAGAGCTGCGTATTGTGTTTGTTTAAAATCATTCTTGATGGTTGTAAAATCATTGATGAGTTTCGCTTCAGAAAGTGTTACAAAACTTTTCTCTGAATCCTTGAATTCGATTTGTGTCAGATATTGAGCAAGAATTCGGGTTGGAGAATTCAGTTTTTGTGCACCTTGAGCAAGGAGCGTCTTCTTCCCTTTTTTTGTATAAACGAACAAGAGTCTCGCATGTTCCTGGTAGGCTTGAGTCTTGTAGATGATGCCTTCCATTAGGAGTCTTCTCCTATACCGAAGGAACGCAGGTCTTCTGGTCGGTTTCTCCAGTCTTTTTTCACTTTGACCCAAAGTGTCAAATGAACTTTGGTGTTGAGAATCTGATTGATTTCTTTTCTAGCCTCAGTTCCGATTTTCTTAATCTTTTCACCTGATTTACCGATCAAGATCTGTTTCTGAGTCGTTCTTTCCACGATGATGAGTGCTTGGACATCAATGGTATTCATCGCTTCATTTTCTTCTAATGATTCAATCACAACTGCAACCGAATGGGGAACTTCTTGCTCGGTGTGATACAATATTTTTTCTCTAATCAATTCAGACATTAGCTGATTTTCACTTTGATCGCTTTTCATCTCTTCAGGAAAAAATAAAGGACCTTCAGGCAGATGTGGCAACAAGATTTCAACCAGCTTATCCAGATACGTGTGATCTTTTGCTGAAACAGGAATGACACCTTCAAATGGATAACTGTTTAAGTATGAAATGATGATTTCATCAATTTCTGATTTGTTTTTGAGTGTGTCAATTTTATTAATCAGCAAAAAAACAGGGATGTCGATGCTTTTGAAATAGGAAATGATATGATCTTCAGCACTTCCTTTTTTTGAATCCACAACAAACAATACCATATCGACATCCTTGATGGATGATACTGCAATCTTGTCGATCGTCTTGTTGAGTAAATCCTTTCCTTTGTGCATCCCTGGGGTATCCACAAACACCATCTGGAAATCAGGTTGCGTATAAACACCCATGATTCGATTTCTTGTGGTTTGTGGTTTCGGACTCATGATGGCGATTTTTTCACCAATGAGTGCATTAATCAGCGTTGATTTACCAACATTGGGTCTACCAACGATGGCAATGAATCCGGATTGATGCTTATTCATCTTTTGGTTTTTCATCTAAAACAAAGGCATAAGGTAATAATCCGTCTGGTGTAGTTTCCATGGTTTCGCCTTTGGTATTTGCAAGTGTGATCTTCGTGCCTTTTGGCAAGAGTTCATGCATGACTTGTCTACATGCACCGCATGGTGAAACAGGACCATGATCATTAGCAACAATCGTCATGGACACGATATCTTCT
>QKIB01000059.1 GCA_003249785.1 Acholeplasmatales bacterium | reverse complement strand
ATATCGATGCCTTCAAATAACTGCGTAATTTCCGCTTCTGTCTTTCCTGTTAAATCGGGAAGCGTGTATTTTTGTGTTTCAACTGGTGGATTGGAGTTGTCGCAGGAGACTGCGAAAACCCCAATAACAACAGCTAATAGTAATAAGAAAAACTTTTTCACTATCCACCAAGATTGGCTTCGGTATAAGCATCCTGAAGGGCAGCGGCAATATCTCCGTCACCTAACATGATACGTTCAAGTGCAAGACCGACTTGTGTACGTGCTCTGGATGATCCGATGAATGCTGGATCATAGAACATGTAACCTGATTGCAGGTAAGCGGCATTTGCAGCCATAGAGACAGGAAGTTGATTTGCAGTTGGAGATGTTAAGAAGGTTTGATATGTAGCGCTTAAATATGCACTTGTTCTAACAGGAAGATAACCAGTGTTCATTGCCCAGTCAGTTGTATTTTCAGTGTTGATTAAGAACTTGAGGAATAACCATGATGCAAGTTGATCTTGTGCTGTACCAGTCTTCATCAAGGAAATATTAGTACCTTGTTGAATAACTGCTTTATAATCAGGAAGATCCGCATTGTATGGCACTGGGGCAACACCGATCTGGAAGACTGGGTTACCAGTTGATGGATCGGTTGCTGGAACGTTGTATCTAACACCTGCAGATGAACCGACAGTCACGAATGTCTGTTGGTTAACAAATGGTGTTGATGCATATTGTTGGTTCCAGAATTCTGGTAATGTAATGACATCATTATGGTCCTTAAGGAATTGCATAGCTGCTGTTGTATTTGCATTGTTATTCCATAAGTATTGGCCACTGAATGTTTGATAATCAATACCAGTGTAAGCACCGTTGAATTGTCTTGTAAAGGTAATGAATGCATTACCAGTTGAATCATAAGCTGCTGGAACAATCAATGATTGTGCTGCTTCAATTTGTGTTGCTAACTGTGCTTCTGTCATGCCAGGATTTGCATCCAAGACTTGTTGTTTAGCAAGATTGTCACCATAAGTCTTAAGGGCAGGTGCATCGGTAATAATGTCTTGCCATGTCGTTGGAGCAGAAAGTCCAAGTGCATCAAAGACGGTCTTGTTATAAATCATGATTTCAGTGGACTTGTTGAATGGAAGTGAATAGAATGTTCCTGCTGCATCATACTGACTGTTTTCTTCTCTATAAGAGAGGATGATGTCGTCTAATGAATCCGCTCCATTGAGACCCCATTGGGTACTGTAGATGTATGGATTCAAGTTCACAACCGCTTTACCATTTAAGTATTCAGCAACATGGTCTGGATAAGCTTGAACGAGGTTTGGCATGTCATTTGCGGTAATCGCATTGATCATGTTGGTCTTCAAAGTATCATAGTTACCAACACCAGCTGGAATGATGACTGTGATGTTAGGATAGAGCACATGGAATGCATCCGCATATTTTTGGAGCAATTCTTGGTTTGCTTGTCCCATCGCGTGCCATAAGGTAATTTCGATTGGATCTGTTGTCAAAGTTAATGGAACTTCAGAAGCTTTGACGGTCAATGTGATGGTTGCACTTGCTCTAACGCCACCAGTATTGGTTACACGGAGTGTAATCGTGTATGTACCAGGTGTCGTGAGTAAGTATGTTCCAGTGACTTCGATGTTTGCTGTAATGTTGCCATCGACTGGGTCGAGTGCAGTTACGCCAGCTGTTGGATCATAATCACCTGAACCAATATAGTAAGTCTGCTGACTTACAACACCAGATAATACAGGGGGTTGAACATTGTTTGCACTTTCAACAGTTAACATAATTTCAACAGTAGCTGTTAAACCACCGCTGTCAGTCACTGACAAGGTAATGTTGTAAGTACCTGGGTAATTGACATCACTTGCTTCAAAACCAGAAACTGTGATTGAAGCTGTCAAATCGCCATCTTCAGGGTCACTTGCTGTTACACCAGTAAGTGGGCTGTATGAATCACCCTGCTGAATGACCGGGGTTAAGTTAGCACCAGTAATCGTAGGGTCCTGATTTCTTCTTGTCGCACAAGCCGAAAGTGTCAGAACTCCCAAAAGTACGAGTACGGTAAATACGACTTTCTTCATTTTTTTCCTCCTATGAATTTAATTCATCTATATTTCAAATTCTAAAACCCGAAATTAACCTTTAGTCCCACTTCTTCCAACACCTGCAAGAATATATTTCTTGAGTGAGAAGAAAATAATAAGGAGTGGAACAGTAACCGAAGCGATCGCTGCAAGCTGCAAGTTATACACAGGTCTTGCATCCGATCCTTCACCAGTCACGAAGCTTGTTGATCTCAATGCAACCGAGATCAACCAGTTCTTCTCAGATGGAGCTACCAACTGTGGCCAGATGTATGCATCCCATGCGCCGATAGCAGAAAGGATGGTGATGGTGATGATGGTTGGTTTAGCAATTGGAATCATCACGCGTCTTAAGTACTTGAAGTCACCGCAACCATCAACCTGTGCTGCTCGATAGAGCGTATCAGGAATCTGTTTGAAGGACTGTCTTAAGAAGAAGATATAGAATACGCTGGTCATGAATGGGAAGATGAGGGCATAGAAACTATCATACCAGCCTAAGTTTCTTACAGTGATGTAATTGGTAATGGTATAAAGTTCACCTGGAATCATCATCGTCATGAGTAATAATGAAAAGATGAATTCACGTCCCTTGAATTCCAATCTTGAGAATGCGAATGCTGCAAGAATGGTTGTGATGACGGTACCAATCATGGACAGGATACCAACGATCACAGTGTTTTGAATGTAATGATAGAAGTTAAACTGTGTCATGGCAACTTTGAAGTTGACCCATTGCATTTCGGAAATACCGATGAACATACGTGGTGTGATGGCATTGGTGAGTTCCTGATGCGTCTTAAGTGCTGTGATCATCATCCAATAGAATGGAATGAAGATGAATAGAGCAATCATGGTTAAGAATGTATACATCGCAACCATAACGAGCACTTTGACAATCAAATCACGACGACTGATCTTTTCAAGATCAGCTTGTGATTCAGATTGCATCTTTCTAATAGCTCTTTTTTCCTTCATGCGTTTGAAGGACTTGCCACTAAAGAAATCAACCAAAATCGTCCAAATGTTCTTGATGCCTTGGATGAATCCGTAGCCTTCAACAACTTTCATGATTTCAACAGCCCCGAGATAACGAACGACTGCTGAGAAAGGATTGAGTGTGAAGAAACTCATGAACATATATAAGAATTGTGTTCTGTATGTCCATTCATCCATTTCAATCACATCTTTACTTCTCAAACGTTTCCAATGAGAAAACAGAAGTGGCGTGAAAACAACGAGATAGCCAATCATGATACTGATGGCCGCATTGAGTTGTGCTGAAGTGAAGGTAGCAATACCTAAAATTGAATAGTTCACATCAAGCACTTGTGTAATATAGACTGGTTCTTGCAGAATAATGAAGAAATATGCAAGCAGTCCGAATCCTAGTAGGACATAGACAAGATCTATCAGGGTT
Source organism: Acholeplasmatales bacterium (assembly GCA_003249785.1). GTDB lineage: Bacteria > Bacillota_I > Bacilli_A > Acholeplasmatales > Acholeplasmataceae > Peloplasma. Next base: position 7,078 of record QKIB01000059.1, on the reverse strand, counting down.
GCGATCAAGTCTAGTTTCTTGATTTGTTTTGTAATTCTTTTCATCTTGCTCTCCCTCCTAGTAATGAACTCTACGTTTACCAACTTGGAGTTGGATTACGGTAAAGACCAGTATGATTGCGAAGAGAATAATCGCAGCTGCAGAAGCATATGACATGACACCATCGAGTGCTGCCCCCTGAATATAATCATAAATATAGAAAACGATGGTTTTTAAATTGATAGATCCCTGTGCACCTGTGGTGATCAACCCTTCACGGTTAATGATCGCAACAACAGATGAGTAGGTTTTAAACGATCCGATAACGGATGTAATCAAAATATAGAAAATCATCGGTGAGATTAGCGGAACTGTAATACGGGAGAATGATCTGTATCTGCTTGCTCCATCAATCTGTGCGGCTTGATAGTATTGCTTATCAATACCTTGGATACCAGACAAGAAAACGATGATCTTGAATGCTAAGCCATTCCATACACTGTAAATCAAGATGACTGTCATGGCTGACCAATAGGTTGCCCCGGTAGATACCCACGAGATCGGGTGTCCTCCGAACCAGGTAATGATCTGGTTCGCTAGCCCTAGCCCTATCGGGTTTTGAATGGTGTTGCTGTTTCCGCTGAAAATGAAAGCGAAAACCAACCCGATGGCAATGGTATTGGTAACATATGGCAAGAAGAATATGGTCTGATAGAAACTCTTGAGTGGTTTGATTGCGTTAAGTGCAACTGCAATCAACAAACTGACTAAAATCGTGATTGGAACGGAAACGAAAACAATGATTGCAGTGTTAATCACTGCTTGTTTGAAATTCGCATGATTGAGAACGACTAAGTAGTTCCCTAAGAATGTGTAACCGTCAAATTCACTGGTCTGAATGTTGTATCCAGTCAAGAATGAAATGTAAATCGAATTAAAGATTGGGTAAAATGTGAAGATTCCCAATAAAATCAGTGCTGGTGCCAAATAGAAAATCGCTTTGAGCCAGCCTGGCCATCTGGTGATAAAGCCCAAATGATGTCTCTGAAAGAATTCTGAAGTTCTGACAGAAGACATATGGATGGCATTTCTCACCCTCCATTTAAAATCTCTCAGTTTCTCTTTAAAATCTTTCATCATACAACTTGACCTGTTTCTTTTTCAAATACGTGGAATTTACCTTTTTTAACACTCAAGGTAATGGAATCCTTACCTTGAACGGAATCTGAATCAACAAGTGCTCTGATTTGTGCTTCTCCAACGCTGAAACGAATCATGGTGTCACGACCTGTGTGGTCGATGTCTCTTGCATCGACTTCAAAGCCTTTCGCATCAAACTTGAAGTCTTCTGGGCGAATACCAATGACATACTCGCCATCTTTAGCTTCTTTGGTTCCAATGACAATGTTTTCGCCGATGATGACGTTATTGTCTTTGATTTTGCCTTCAATAATATTAATAGGTGGATTCCCTAAGAATTTAGCAACAAACAGATTGTTGGGTTTTGTATACATTTCCTGAGGAACAGCGATTTGTTGTTGAACACCGAAGTTCAAGACAACCATCTGATCACTGATGCTCATCGCTTCTTCTTGGTCATGGGTTACGAAAATGGTAGTAATTCCAGTTTCTCTTTGAATTCTCTTGATTTCTTCTCTTGTCTGAAGACGGAGTCTTGCATCAAGGTTAGAAAGTGGTTCATCCAAGAGTAAAACTCTTGGTTTTTTGACTAATGCTCTTGCAATAGCAACACGTTGTTGCTGTCCACCTGATAGTTGTGCTGGTTTTTTATCAAGCTGGTCTTCAATACCAACCAGTTTAGCCATCTCCTCAACCAACTCATGTGCTTCATTTCTTCCAATGTTTAAGTTTTCCAAAGGAAACATGATGTTTTGACGAACAGTCATGTGTGGATATAACGCGTAATTCTGAAAGACTAATCCAATCCCTCTTTTTTCTGGAGCAAGACGTGTAACATCATCATCTCCGAAAAAGATCTTTCCTCCGGATGGTTTGTGCAATCCTGCAATCATAAAAAGTGTCGTTGATTTTCCACATCCCGATGGTCCTAATAAGCCAACTAGCTTACCGGAGGGAATTGTCATGGTCAAATCATCAACAGCTCTGGTTTCTTTACCGTTTTTATCAGTAAAGACTTTGGTTAGGTTTTCTAATCTAATCTCCATGTAGTTTGAAATCTCCTTAAGTTATTTTTCTCTCTATTTTTTATAAAAAATAAAAGCACCCATAGTTTCCCATAAGCACTTAAAAGTTTGTAAAAGAAAAAACGTTTGTATTGAATTCACGTGTGGTTGTTCGAATGGTAATTTGCAATGATAACATCTACGGCTCACCTCAACAAATCTATTATATAATAATAAACTGTAAAATACAATTGAACGCGATGACTTATCATTGTTTTTTTACATACTTTTTTCAAACAATATTGTGAAAGCGCTTTTAGGGGTAATTAAATTATAGTATGTTAGATACCCTTTGTCAATGAAAGAAAGTTTAAAATAAACAAATCAAAGAAAAAAACACCTAAAATAGGTGTTTTCCTTAATTTTTGATTAACAATCATTTGCGTTCTAACGTAGTTAGGATGTTTTATGAATAAGCTATGATTCTTTTAAAATTCGCAGTTTTTTGGTGTTCTTGGGAAAGGAATCACATCACGGATGTTTTCAACTCCAGTTAGGTACATGATGAGTCTTTCAAAGCCAAGTCCAAATCCTGAGTGAACACATCCGCCATATCTTCTTAAATCAAGATACCACTGCATATCCGCTTGTGGCACATGCATTTCATCCATGCGTTTCAAGAGATAATCAAGTCTTTCTTCTCTTTGTGATCCACCAATGAGTTCTCCGCTACCTGGAACGAGAAGATCCATTGCAGCAACCGTTTGGTGGTCATCATTCATTCTCATGTAGAAAGCTTTGATATCTTTTGGCCAATCCGTGACGAACACTGGACGTTTGAAATGCTTTTCTGTTAGATATTTTTCATGTTCTGTGTTGATATCTTGTCCCTGCTTGGGTAAGTTTTCGAACTTTTCCTTACTGTTTAACAAGATTTCGATTGCTTCTTTGTGGGTAACACGAGCAAATGGTTGATCCAAAATCTTGAGAAGTCGTTCTTTTAATCCTGGTTCAACGAACTTATCAAAGAAGTCCATTTCTTCAGGTGCTTGATCAAATACGTATTTAATGATAAATTTAACCATCGCTTCAGCGACTTCCATATCTTTTTCTAAGTCCGCAAATGCCATTTCAGGTTCAATCATCCAAAATTCAGATGCATGACGTTGTGTATTTGAGTTTTCAGCTCTGAATGTAGGTCCGAAAGTATAGACGTTTCTAAAAGCTAATGCAAATGCTTCAGCTTCTAGCTGACCGGTCACAGTTAGGTTCGTTCTTTTGCCGAAGAAATCTTTTTTGAAATCAATTTGTCCATCTTCTGTTTTAGGCAGATCGTCAAGAGGTAATGTGGTCACATTGAACATCTGACCTGCACCTTCACCATCATTGCCTGTGATGATAGGTGAATGGGTGTAAATGAATCCTTGTTTCTGAAAGAATTCATGCACAGCAAAAGCAGCAATGCTACGGATTCTGAAGACTGCATGAAAGAGGTTGGTTCTTGCACGAAGATGTGCGACTTCTCTTAGGAATTCACGAGAATGTCTTTTAGGTTGAATTGGATAGTTTTCTTCTGAGTCACCCAAAAGCATAATAGAGCTTGCTTTAACCTCAAAAGGTTGTTTCGCATTAGGTGTCAAAACAAGATATCCTTCAACTTCAACAGAACTACCAACTCTAATCTTTTGAATATCCTTGAAATTGTCTAATTTTGCTTCTTCATAAACGACTTGTAGACTTTCAAAAAAAGTGCCGTCATGAAAGTTGAGGAACCCGAACTCTTTTTGTGCTCGATTGTTTCTTACCCAGCCATAGAGTTTCAGTGTTTTTCCTTCCCATTTTTTTGTTTCTCTGAAAATGCTTTTTACGGTTGTTTCCATCGTGATCCTCCTTAAAAACAATGGCTTTATGAAGCCTTGATGTTATGAAAAACAAAACGTCCTTAGAACGCATCTAAGGACGTAAAATTACGCGGTACCACCTTAGTTCTAGAAAATAAATCTCTAGCCCTTAAACCCAATAACGCTGGGATGCGGATAGGTCTAATTTCCCTTAGGATTTCTTCTATCTCTCCGAGTGTTCTTCACCTGATATTCGATGCCCGGCTTGCACCAATCCCGGTTCGCTTTCATCTGAATGAAAAGGTTACTCTCTCATCACTGATTTCTTATCTATTATATCTTTAAAAAGATATTTTGTCAATCTTGATCTTCTTCGGATTCCAGTTCCATTTCAAGAATATCTTCATCTTCAATTTCATCGAATTTAGCTTCGGATATATCATTAAATCTGCGATTAATTTTGGAGGATGAAATTGCAACTTGATCAGCGTTTTTCGATACACTTTCAATGGATTTCTTGAGTTTATCCCAACGTTCACTATATCTTCTGAAATCTTCACCCAATTTGATGAGTTCTTGAATGATTTTCTTAGCTTGTTCATCTCTTTGAATATTCTTGACAACCATCTGAATAATGGATAATGTCGAGATCAATGTGGTTGGCGAAGCCATCCACACCTTATTCTTGGTCGCATATTCGATTAAATCTTCATGATAAGCGGTGATTTCAGCAAAAATAGCTTCTGCAGGAACAAACATGAACGCTTGATCTGCTGTCTCATTTGTAATGATATATTTACTAGAAATATCGTTGATATGTTTTTTGACATCATTCTTGAATTCTTTGGTTGCGATTGTTCGATCTGCTTCCCCTAAGGAACGATCCGTCATGCGTTTGTAGTTATCAAGCGGAAACTTAGAATCGATTGCAATGGTTCCAAGAGGCTCTGGAGCGTGAACAATTGCATCTGCGATACTGCCATTTGACATCAGTTTTTGTTTTTCATAAAGCGGACTGTTGTCGCCATAAACAGCCGACAATAACTGATAGAGTTGAACTTCTCCGTAAATCCCTCTGGTTTTCTTATCCGTTAACAAAACATTTAAGGATACAACTTCAGTCGATAGAGATTCAATTTTCTTTTGTGCCTCATCGATTTTACTCAGTCTTTCAATGACGTTGATGAAGGTTTTGTTCGTATCTTCAAACCCCTTGCCAAGTCTGGATTCAACACGATCATTGATTTGTTTCATTTGAACATCGATGTGTTGCATCATGTTTTCTTTAAAGGTATTGAGATCTGTCTGATTGGTTTTGTTGGATTCACTGAAGAGTTTACCCATGTCAAACTTCAAATCTCCATATTCTTTTTGAAAGTAGAGCTTAAGTTCATTGTTTGCATCCTTTTGGTCACTTGAAAACTCTGAGTGATCACCACTTTTATATTTATAAAATATAAAAATGAGATAGATGACAAGTAGAATCAGGACACCCAATAGTCCAATGATAATATATTCAGTCATAATTTCCTCCCTTACATATCTGCCAAATAATAGATATTGACGATGTTATTTTCAATTTCAACATAAAATGAAATATAGGTTTCATCCGATAAGATGAGATCGTTCACTGATGTGATGAATCGATCATCATTAAGTGCTCTTGAGTAACTTCTTTGATCTTCAACTGGCACCATGACACTTTGATAAGCTCTACTTACTAAATCGGTACAATAAAACTTATATTTCATATCCAGAAAGAATGTGAAGTTATAGAGTGCCCAATCGACTTGATCATTGGCAAAATCAACTGCACCGTCAATCTGTTCTGGTGTAATATTCTTAACTCTAAGTCCAACGAAATCAGGACGATAATAAGAACCGTAATAAGGATAATCTGGGTCTGATTCTAATCTGAATTTTGGGTTTAACCAATAGTTGGATCCAGTTAGATTAACCTTGGTTCCGTGATCGTTTGGAACATTGCCTGGTTGAAGAATGATATCCAAAACCGTTTCACCATCTCCGGGAAATCCGGTTGCTTCAATGAATCTGTTTTGACCATTGTTGATGGATGCATGTCCCCCAAAATAAAAGGACATGAATTGATGAAAAACAGGAATATTGGGGAATGGAGACTCTTGTGCTACAAAAATATCGCCTTTTTGACCCAAATACATGTGGGTATCATCATAGAATACACTACGTGTATCCGCTTGTTCATAAGATGTTTCACGTGAAACCTCATAATATCTTCTAGTCTGTGAAGTTCCGTTATAATTGATAGTAACTTCAGTATAAACACCATTGGCACGACTCTTGAAATCTTCAATTGTTTGATCTGCTTTTATATTCTCTGCGAGTGCTACACCAAAACCATAAATGAAGAGTCCAGGAATAATCAACAGAAGAAAAATGATAGCCTTGACTATCGGGAACTTTCTTCGTTTTCTTGCCTTGAGTTTAGCATTGAATAGAGTAATCATGTCTTCACCTTAATTGATTTGATACCATTATACCACTCGTTAGAGTGAGTGTCGAGCATCCATATGATAAAAAAAGTAGTCAAACGACTACCTTTTTGGTTTAATAACTAAAGCTCTGTGTTCGCCTTCACCTTCGGATTCGGTTGTCACGTCTCTCCAATCACTTAACTTCGTGTGAATGATTCGACGATCATAGGCGTTCATTGGGTCTAGCTTGACAGCGATTTTGGTCTGTGCGACTTCTTTTGCAGTCTTGGTTGCTAAGATTTCCAATTGCTTCTTTCTGTTTTCATGGTAATTTCCAATATCCAAGGAGATCACCATATGACCATCGATGAATGTGTTTAGATAGTTGCGAAGCATGAATTGGATCGCGAGAAGTGTTCTCCCTTCACGGCCAATCAACAACGCATTTTCATCACTTTCTACGTGAAAATAGATTTCTTCGCCTTCGGCGACTGTTCTGACTTCCATTCTGGTCTTGATTTCCATGGTCTTTAAGATGTTTTCAAGATAAATTTTACCTTCAACAGCTAAATTGATGTTTGGTGTTGCTTCATAGATTGCTGATGATCCCAATCCAAGCAGTCCTTTTTTCTCTTTGATGACGGTTAATTTAATCTTATCT
>QKIB01000031.1 GCA_003249785.1 Acholeplasmatales bacterium | reverse complement strand
GGAGATGCAAGACAAGCTTGCATCAGGCACACTTGAAGTCAAGGAAATGACGGCTTTACTCAAGGAATCAAGTTCTATACAGGAAACGGTTGAGACATATCGTTTTTTTAAGGATAAATCAAGTGAACTTAAAGATTTGGAACTGATGATTGAAGATGAAACCGATGAAGCCATGATTGAGATGGCTCAACTTGAAATCGATAAACTCAAGGAAACACTTGAAAAAACAGATGAGAAACTCAAGATTTTGTTATTACCCAAGGATCCCAATGACGGGAAGAACGTTATTGTTGAAATCAAAGGTGCAGCGGGTGGCGATGAAGGTAATATCTTTGCTGGAGATCTCTACCGGATGTATGCTAAATATGCAGAATCTCAAGGTTGGAAAACTGAGGTTTTAAGTGCCATGGAAGGTGCAATGGGCGGGTATACCTCCATTGAATTCATCATTTCAGGTAAACAAGTTTATTCTTTCTTGAAATATGAATCTGGAACACACCGTGTTCAACGTGTCCCAGAAACAGAATCGATGGGACGCATTCATACCTCAACAGCTACCGTTCATGTCATGCCAGAAGCAGAGGAAATTGAACTGGATGTTAAATGGGATGACATCAGAGTGGATACCTATAACTCATCAGGTCCAGGTGGACAAAGTGTTAACACGACGAAATCTGCAGTCCGTTTAACCTATATACCTACAGGACTGTCTGTTGCTTGCCAAGAAGGTAAGAGCCAACACGAAAATAAAGCAACAGCCTTCAGGCTGTTAAAGACAAGACTATTTGATGCGATGATTGAAGAACAACTTGCCAAAGAAGGTGCTGAGCGTAAAGCACTGGTTGGTCGTGGTGACCGTAGTGAAAAGATCAGAACCTACAATTACCCACAAAATCGTGTTACTGATCATAGAATCGGTTTGACACTACAAAGACTTGATGTCATCATCGAAGGTAAACTGGATTTAATTTTAGAACCCTTACTCAATGAATTCCAGAAACGTCAACTCATGGGTGAAAAAGTGTGACCTACGAAGCGTTGCTGAAATACGGCTATAAACAAATTAAAAATCTAGATAAAGAAGAAGAGGCTGTCAAGCTTCTCCTTTTAGAACTTTCAGGACAGGATCCACACCAGTTTTATATGAATCTTAAGACAGAAGCAAGCCCTGAGTTTCAAGCGTTCTTTTTGGAAAAACTGAATCGTTATGTTCATGAAGATATTCCGGTTCAACATCTGATTGGACATGCTTATTTTTACGGCTATCAGTTTAAAGTGAATCAGGATGTCCTCATTCCTAGAAGTGAAACCGAACAACTCGTTGAACATATCCTCTATTTCTATGACACTTACTTTTCACCTGAAAAGATTAAAGTCTTGGATCTAGGAACAGGGAGTGGCTGTATTGGCATCACCTGTGCATTAGAAGAAGAAAAACTGGATGTCACGATCAGTGATATCAGTCCAGATGCACTGAAGGTTGCTACGCTTAATCGTGATCAACTTCAAGCAAAAACGAAAATTGTCTTAAGTGATTTATTTGAAAACATTAAAGATAAGTTCGATATTTTAATATCGAATCCACCCTATATTCCTGATGATGAAACAGTAGAAAATATTGTTTCAAAAGAACCAGGAGTCGCTCTTTATGGTGGATCACTGGGTGTTGATTTTTATGAAAAAATCTTAAAAGAAGCGAAACAACATCTGAATCCAAAAGCATTGATTGGATTTGAACACGGCTATCAGCAAAAAGCACAGATCAAAAAGTTTGCAGAAACCTACTTTCCAGAAGGTATCATCATTCAGCTCAAGGATCTTCAAGGTAAAGACCGGTTTACATTTATCGGTTTAGGAGGTGTTCTCAAAGATGAAAAACGGTGAACTTATCATTCTGCCAACTGATACAGTGTATGGTTTGGCAGCAAAACTCTATGATAAAGAAGCATTAGAAAAAATCTATCAACTCAAAGGCAGAGAACAATCCAAACAGATTCCGATTTTGTGCGCCAAAATCGAAGATTTAGATGAGATTGCAATCATCTCAGATGATGCGAAAAAACTGATGCTTGCCTTTTGGCCAGGTGCGATCACTTTTGTTTTATCAACAACCCAAACTTTCTATGAAAAGACCGGGGAAAAAACGATTGCTGCTCGTATTCCTAATCACAAGCTAGCACTTCGTTTGATTGAAACTTATGGTGTCCTTCGGGCAACCAGTCTTAATAAGAGTGGTGAGCCACCCATGGATGACATGAATCAGATCATAAACATCTTCGGATCTGATGTTCATGAAATTTATGAACAAAATGAAACCCCAAGTCATGTTTCATCTACTGTCATTGATGTGTCCGGTGAAGGATTTAAGATGTTAAGAGCAGGAACCATTACCGAACGTGATATTCAGGCAGTTTTAACGGATAAATAAAGTCTTTTAAGACTTTTTTTATTCAATTTTGAGAAAATGTTATATAATAGTTAAGGTTATGAAAAGAGGAACTTATGGAAATTAGAAATATCGCAATCATTGCTCATGTCGATCACGGGAAAACAACACTGGTCAATCAGCTTTTAAAACACAGCGATCACTTTGATACACATGCCCAATTAGACGACAGAGTCATGGACTCCAATGACATTGAAAGAGAACGTGGTATCACGATTCTCGCTAAAAATACAGCTATCATTTATAGAGACTACCGCATCAATATCCTAGATACACCAGGACATGCGGATTTTGGTGGTGAAGTTGAAAGAATCATGCACATGGTTGACGGTGTTTTATTACTCGTTGATGCGTATGAAGGCGTTATGCCACAGACTCGAT
>QKIB01000039.1 GCA_003249785.1 Acholeplasmatales bacterium | reverse complement strand
GTGTCCATGCTGTAGATGACATTGCTCTTGAAGCGATTTTGAATCGCACGTCCGCTTAAAACTTCGATGAGATTGTAATAAGGTAACATGGTTTCCATTTGTTCATCTGGTTTTTCAATCAGATCCGCTTCTTCATCATCGTACATCATGTCTAAAAGAACGTTTTTCTTCGCCTGGTTTTCTTCACCGATCAAATCTTCCAATTCAGGATCATCGGTAAACGAGACAACCGCTTTTTTCTTCTCATGATAGAGTTCATCTAATGCGACAAAACGATTGCATCTGATAAAATTGATAAATCTGGTTTTCGAAATACGCATCCTATCACCTCTTTCATTATAGCATGCTTTATTAAAGAAAAAACGATATCGATGATATCGCTTTTTATGAATTCTGTTTGTTATTGACTGATGGCACTCAAAGCATCTTGAATCCATTGGCTTGTGAAGAAACCTGCCAAGTCAGTATAGACCGTAGATTCATCTGCCAGTACTGGCGAAACTCCAAAGACAGCCATATTCGCATCACCGTACACACCAACGTTTTGTGTCATTGTTGAAATTGTCTTACTGATGGTAAATGATGCATACAATGTTACATCATCGGATGCATTAATCGTTATGTCAGTTTGAGTCCCTTCATAGATTAAACTTTGATTGATCTTATTTTGCGATCCATAATATCCAATCAATCCACCAACGAAGAAACTCTTGTTAACAAGACTTTCATTATCATTCTTTTGGTGATTGAGTGTGATGGAACCATGATAGATACCATTCACGAAATTATTGCCAGCAATCCCTGCAAGTCCGCCTACATAAACAGCATAATTACCAGTTGTTGTATCAGAAGTTGTTCCAAAGTCTAAGCTGACATTAATATCACTTGTGCTCACGATATCTTGAACAGGATTAATCTTGGTGACTGCACGGCTGTCACCGAACAATCCGCCAATATTAATAACAAAGTCTCTGTCTTTAATGATTGATCCTTGTAAATCAAAATTGATGGATGCATTGGTTTGCACTTCGCTAATTGTTGAATCTGCATCGATTGCTCCGATAGCACCACCAATTTTCACTGCGCCATACGAAGTATGTGTGACATCAACGACGACATTATCAATGGTGACTTGTGAAATCGCACCATTGGATTCTCCAGCAATTGGTCCAACATAAAGTGAAATACGATTTGCTGATTCAAGATAGATTTGACTGTTGGTGATGTTCACGTTATCGATCACAACACCTGAGCTCTGCAGGAATCCAGCAAGAATGCCTACTTTGGATCCTAAAGAGGTTAGTGTGGATAAAGGTGATTCGGATGTACCAACTTTGACGTTATCAACTGTCAGATTCTTGATGGTACCAGAAGAAACAAATCCAAAAACACCTGTGTAAGAATTGAGTGTCGTAAAATTGACATTTGAAATCTTATGGTCTTGTCCGTCAAAGATACCAGAGAATGAATAAGATGAACTAATGAATGGTGAAACAAAATCAATGCCAGTGAAGTCTAGGTCATTATCAAGTACATAATAACCGGATCGGTTTGATCCCATTGCTAAGAATTCATCGGTTGTTGTGATATGAACAGTTGCTGCCGTAGGCAGTGTAAAGGTTTGTGAACCGACCAATACAGAGTCTCTACCGATCGTCGCATACACTTCAATGGTATAAGATCCAAGTGCATTGTCCAAAGATGTAAAATAGATACCTTCATATTCACTGGAATCCGTTACTTCTTTTGAAGAAGCGATCAATCCATCAGGTCTCACAAGTTTCAATGTGATGGTTCCTGTGATTTCTGAATCCGGATCATCAACCGCTAGCGATAAGACGATTGAGGTCTGTCCTATGTCTGTATTATAAAAGGATGCAGAAACATTAGTTTTTTGAGTACATCCAGCCATCATGACCAGAAAGAATACTCCAAATATAATTCCTATGATTTTTTTCATGATTCACCTCGAAGTTGGTTTATGGTTTGTTCTAATCTAGATAAAACAATCTTTCTTCCTAAGAGTGCCAATGAAATGGGCAAACTAGGTCCGTGCATATCACCAGTCGTTGCTATTCTTAATCCCATGAATAAAGGTTTGCCTTTGGTGTTTGTATCAACGCCTGTCTGTTTAATCAGAGGTTCAATGGCCTCAGCTGAGAAATCTGAAGCAGCTAGATGCTGATAAAAGTTTTCCAACAAAGCCAAACTTTGATTTTCAATCAAAAACTGATATGCTTCTTCTTGAATTTCAAATGTCTGATGGAAGAACGCTTGATACAGTTCGACAATCTGTCCGATATGATTCATGCGATCTTGGAAGATTCCCACGAGCAACAACAGCCATTCATTATTTGGAATGTTAATACCAGCTTTTTCCAAGAACGGACGGCTCTTAAGTGCGAGTTCTTCGTGAGAAAGTATTTTGATATATTTACTGTTGATGAATGCTAACTTTTCCTTATCAAACATTGCCGGTGCTTTAGATAGCCTGTTGGGATCAAATTGCTTGATGATTTCATCTTTGGTTAAAATTTCTTGATTGCTTGCAGGTGACCATCCTAAAAGAGAAATGAAATTAAACATTGCTTCTGGAAGATAACCCATCGATTCATATTCCGAAATGAATTGAATCACATTCTGATCTCTTTTTGAAAGTTTTTTCTTTTGTTCGTTGACGATGATGGTCATATGTCCAAACTTGGGAACTTCCCAACCGAACGCTTGATAGACCATGATCTGTTTCGGTGTGTTTGTGATGTGTTCTTCACCACGTAGAACGTGTGTGATTTCCATCAAGTGATCGTCAACCACAACTGCAAAATTATAGGTTGGAATGCCGTTGTCTT
>QKIB01000133.1 GCA_003249785.1 Acholeplasmatales bacterium | reverse complement strand
ACAAGCAAGATGTCAATATCTCTGTATTTGGAATTAAAATCTTCCATGCGCTCGCGTTTTAATAGGTTAGCAAAGTCTTCAATAAAACCATCAGCTTTAACGTAAAGGACTTTTTGATTGATGTCTTCATCTAAAATATAGTTACCAATCGCTTGCATCAAGTGGGTTTTTCCGAGTCCTACATCACCAAAGATGTATAATGGATTAGCAACCGCACCGGGTTGATCCGCAACTTTCATCGCCATTCTGAAAGCAAACATATTACTTTTACCAACAACGAAGTTATCAAAAGTGTAGGTCGCATTCAAGTTACCAGGACGATATTTCAGTCCCAAATTACGTTCAGGACTTGTCAAGGTTTCTTCTGGAATCAATTCTGATTCAACGACAAACTTAAAACGAATAGGCTCCTTATGGTATTTGGTGGCCAATTCGTTGATTTTCGAAAGATAAAGTCTATTGATTCTGTTCTTGATAAATTCACTAGGAACAAGTACATAAATATGTCCGTTGGAATATTTATGTGTGGTCTTTATAGGTTCAAAAACATCGGCAAATGTTTCTTCGCTAAATGTGAGTTCTAAATCATTGAGTATTTTTTGCCATAAAAGATCATAAATGTTCATTCTGAGTTCCCCTTAATCTTGTGTTATTATCTTAACATATCAAAGGCTTTTTGAACAAAAAACTTATCAACAATATTTGTGGATAACTTTCCACACAAAAAAGTGGATATGTGGGTCAAATGTGAATAAAATTGAAGAATTGATTGCTTTGTTAAAGGTTTTTGAATGTTTTCCCCTTTGTCCACATATCCCCAAAAATGTGAATAAGTTTTCCACAAAAAACAATTAAAAAATCCAGTAAATAAAAAATGAAAATCTTTACTTTCATTTCCATTTTGAGAATTGAAAAAAATTATCAAAAAAAAGAGCGTTTACGGTTGACAAAAAGAGGGTCTTTATATATAATGAATTAGCATGGTTTCGCAAGAAAGGTGGTTTTATTTGTGAAAAGAACATATCAACCAAGTAAGATTAAGCGCCAAAAGACTCACGGATTCAGAGCTAGAATGGCTACTGCCGGTGGTCGTAAGGTACTCGCTCGTCGCAGATTGAAAGGCCGCGCTGAGTTAACTGTATAATATTAATTATTTTAAAACACTAGGACTACTCGTTAAAATAATAACTTCATGTTATTTTGAGTAGTCCTTTTTTTAAAAACTATGAACAAGAGATATCGCATAAAGAAAAGTAGCGAAATCGATGCGATTTTCAAAGTCAAAAATGTTAAAGGTGACAGTTATTTTGCGGTCTATCAATCGGTGGATCCAAACGGAACAAACTTCCGTTTTGCATTATCCATCGGAAAGAAATACGGCAATGCGGTTTCAAGAAACCTCGCTAAAAGACGTATTCGGATGATTCTCAGTGAATTGAAAACTCAATTTATTAAAAATAAATTGTTTGTCATTGTAATCAAACCTCAAGTTTCAACGTTGTCATATCAAGAAATCAAGGATAAATTACTAGTCCTGATTAAAAAATCAAAACTAATGGAGAATGCTAATGAGTAAAAGATTGTTTTTTATCGGTGTGATCTTAATGCTTGTCTTCAGTCTAGCAGCTTGTGGAACCAAAGAAGATCCACTCAAGATGTATGCTGTCAACAACCCAATCGGTGATACGACAGCGTTTGACAAGCTCGTTTTTTCATACGACGAAAGAGATAGTATTGTATTTAAAGGTGATAACGGATTGTCTTATTGGGCAATCACTGAAGGTGGTGCAGCATCGCTTGTCACTTATGATGGGTCACTCCCTACAGATGTAGTTGATAATAATGGTGTGCGCACGTACACGTTTGATGTGAATGGCATTTCAGATAGTTTCCAGATCTATGTCATCCCACAAACTATCGTTGGTGATCCCAACGATATCGTGATGATTGCTTTCAGATATGATCAAAATGGTGTCTTATATCATCAAGGACAGACATTTGATCCAGCTGGTGTAACTGCATACGCAGTACATCGCAGTGGAACAGTCGATACGTTAAATGGTAGTGATTATGCTGCAAACTTCGATACAAATGGATATACACCTGAAACAGCAACCGGATTCAACAATCAAGTCACATATACAGTCACATTTACCTACCAAAACTTTTCACAAGATTTCATGGTTTATGTTGCAGGCGGAGATCGTCCATTATCAACGGTTAATGCGAACTTCTTTGACTGGATTCTGGTCATTCCTGTTGCATTTGTTATGAATTTCTTTGCCGGTTTATTTGGTAATTCATTTGCAATTGGTATTTTGCTTACAACTATTGTTGTAAGAACACTCGCTTGGCCAATTTATGCAAAGAGTAATGACTTATCAATCAAGATGAATGTCGCTCAACCGGATATGCAACGCGTTCAAGCTAAATATGCAACCAGAAAAGATCCGCAATCGCAACAAATGATGCAGATGGAAATGATGCAAGTCTACAAGAAACACGGGATCAATGTCTTCGGATGCTTAATGCCGTTCCTGCAAATGCCAATCTTCATCGCAATGTATGGTGTCGTCAGACGTATTACTCTAGAAGGCGGTATGTATACAGCGAATGTATCCAACACCAATTTCTTAGGCATCAATTTGGCAAATGGTCAAGACGGTATCATCGGTATGATTTTAGCTGGTCTCGTTGGTGCAACGATGTTCTTATTACAACAGATTTCAATGAAGAAACCAAGTTATGCAAAAAATACTGTTTCTCATAACCCAAATGCGCAAGCAGCTCAGACACAAAAAACAATGAAATACGTCAGCTATTTCATGGTTGTTATGATGGCTTTTGCATCGTTCCAGAGC
>QKIB01000093.1 GCA_003249785.1 Acholeplasmatales bacterium | reverse complement strand
AGGACATTTGATCCACCAATCGCCCAAGTGATTTCTGCAAGATTAAATTGTTCTGCAATCATGTTTAATGCAAACATTGAATTGAGTGAAAACATAAAGTTAGATCTCCTTTGACATATTGATGCTGATGAAATCATAGCCCATCCGTTGATATAATCTGATGGCATTTGTATTGTGGCCAAATACATGTAATCCAAGTTTTTTCAGACCATGTTTTCTAGCTTCATCTTCGATGAGTTCTAGTGCTTTTGTCCCAATTCCTTGATTTCTGTAGGGTTCTGAAACAGAAAAATCATAGATGAAACCTTCATTGTTTGGTCGTATACCGAACCAGATCATACCAACAATCGCATCCGTCTCGTTGATGATATGAAAAAGAAATTGGTTTTTAGATTCGACTCCATCAGGTAGTAGATAATCAAATGTTTTATTTGCTTTTTCAATCGCATCATTTTTTGTATGCATGCCTGACTTGACTAACTCATCGATATAGGTTTGTAAAGCGGAATCGATATAATGATCAAATTCATAGGCATTCATGGTTCTTAAATGATACATAAAAACACCTCCGATATCACACTTATTATTATACCACTTGAGCGATATTTTGATGCATTCATGGTAAAATATGTCAAAAGAGAAAGGGATCTATATGAACCATGAAAGAGACTGATTTATATTTGCCAATCAAATATCATCTGGAATCTCTTGGTTTTTTTGTCCAAGGTGAAGTTGGTGCGATAGATGTGTTTGCGATGAAGGGTGAACATTCTGTTGCTATCGAACTAAAGATACAAATCTCACTCAAGTTGATCTATCAAGCCATGGAAAGACAAAAAATAGCAGATGAAGTTTATATTGCAGTTCCAAAAAGTGCCATTCGTTCTCATCGATCCCAAATGAAGTCGTTTTTAGATCTATTAAAAAGATTATCCATTGGATTATTGGTTATAGAAAATCAAGATGTTGTTCAAATGTTAGAACCAGAACTCAGTTTTGCAAATCTTGGCATCAAAAGAAGTCCAAAGAAACGGAAGCGCATCATCCATGAATTCAAAAATCGTGAGTTGGATGTTAATGTCGGCGGGACAAAGGGTCGAAAAGTCACACTATATCGTGAAACTTCCATCAAAATCGCTAAGATCATCCAAGCCTATGGTGCATTATCACCAAAAGATATCAAAACTTTCACTAATCTAGACAAAGTTGATTCGATTTTACAAAAGAATTATTATGGATGGTTTGTTCGCATCCGACGTGGCTTATATGCACTTTCTGATCGAGGAACCGATGATCTTTCACGATATGAATAACATGTTCTAGGCATGAATACATCAGATTTGTTATAATGAAAATAAAAAATAGAGGGACATCATGAAAAAAAGAAAAGTCAAAAAGATTTTGTTAATTATCATTGTGATTTATTTAATTCTATTCTTGTTGCCAAAACCACAAAGTGTTGCCGGTGAAAACACCTTGATGAAGGATACCGAAGGTAGACCTCTTCTAATCGCTCATGGTGGCGGTAACCAGGAATTTCCAGATAATACACTCGAAGCATATTATAATGCATATTCAGTTGATCCAAATGTCATGTTAGAAACGGATGTCAATTTGACAAAAGATGGTGTTGTGATTTTGTCACATGATACGACATTGGATCGAAAGACTAATCTTGTACATACGGATATCATTGATGTCAATTATAGTGATTTAATCGCTGATCAAGTCGATTTTGGATATGAGAATCAAGTGACACCATCATCTAATGGATATAACGAGTCCGGAACTTTCAGTTTATATACAAATTATCTTGGAGAAAATGTCACACCCCTTGATGTCACCTATCCCAGTGGTGTTATAGCAAGAAACAATACGGTCTTCCTAGCGACGACGTTAGAAGAACTGATTGTTGATTTTCCTAATAATGCCATCAATGTTGAAATCAAGCAAAGTGGAGACATTGGCTTAAATGCACTCTCAGCTGTTATCGATTTGATGGATCAATTGGATTCTTCTTATCATACGTACATCCGAATTGTTCTAGTCACATTCCATAAAGAAGTTTATGCTCAGATGATGGAACTCAAAAAAACAACGCATCCTGACCTAATGCTTGCACCAGAACAAAATGGTGTCATCAAGTTTTATGCATTCTTTATTACGGGATTGAGTGTGTTCTATCATGATCCAATCAATGTGATGCAATTGCCAACAGAACAATACGGCATCAATCTCTCTTCCAAAGCATTCATCAGAATGGCCAACAAGCACAACATCGCCGTACACTATTGGACGATTGATGATGCGGATGAAATGAAGCGTTTGATTGAAAACGGGGCTGATGGTATCATGACGGATCGTCCGACCTTGATGAAAGAAGTTTTAATTGAAGTTTTCGGATAAAAAATAAAACAAGTTCGTTGAACTTGTTTTTTCTTTTTAATGTTTGGAATTGACGAAGACATCATTGAATTGCTTACCGACTTTAATGAATGTCGTGCATTTGGCTAGATGCTTTAAGGTCGGTGCACCAACATAGGTACACGTGGAACGGATGCCCCCAAGAATGTCTTTGACGGTATCATGGACGTCACCTTTGAAATCTATTTTGACCGTACGTCCTTCGGACGAGCGATACTCTGCAACTTCACCATGATGCTTGATCATCGCCGTATCGGAACTCATTCCATAAAATTCAACGAAGCGTTTGATTTCATAAACTGGTTCTTTGGTTTCAGGATTTCTTTTCAAAGTATCATGATATTCAGTGATGACTGTTCCGCCGCCTTGATTATGACCAGCAAGCATACCACCTAACATCACGAAATCTGCACCAGCACCAAATGCTTTAGCCACGTCACCTGGGCAAGTGCATCCTCCATCGCTGATGATATGCGCGCCAAGCCCATGAGCTGCATCAGCACATTCAATAATTGCACTGAGCTGAGGATAACCGACGCCTGTCTGAATTCGAGTCGTACATACACTACCTGGTCCAATACCGACTTTGACAATATCAGCACCTCTAAGAATCAATTCTTGAGTCATATCTGCTGTAACAACATTTCCGGCAATAATTGTGTGGTTGGGATAAAGTGTTCTGACTTTTGATACAAAAGTCCCAAAACTTTCAGAATACCCATTGGCGACATCAATACATATGAATTGAATGGTCGGATTTCCATCAATGATAGATTTTAAATTATTGAAATCTTTAATGCTTGTACCTGTACTTACTGCAAAATACTGAGGATTTAGATCGCTTAAATTTTGTTGATAATCCTTCAGCGTATAATCTTTGATCATGCAGGTAAACAAATTGGATGTTTGCAAAGCTTTTGCCATATTCATGGTACCAACACCATCCATATTGGCAGCCATGATTGGTACACCAGTCCATGATTGTCCACTATGTTTGAATGTATAGGATCGATTCAGATCGACATCCTTTCGACTGACCAAAGTCGAACGTTTAGGTCGGATTAAAACATCACTGAAATCAAGTTTATCATCTGCTTCAATACGCATGGGTTCACCTCTTATCTTTGTTCTACCTTGTTATTATATGATAGATTGTGACAAATCTGCCAAAAAAAATGAATTATCAAAAAAAAATATAAATAATGTCATTTTAGCGTCATAAAATAGATTTGAAATTCAAAAAAAGACAACTTTATGATAAGATGATATGTGAAACATATAATGTTTATGGAGGAACTCATGATCAAAGGTATTGCACATTTAGCTTTTCAAGTTTCTGATATGGAAAAGTCAATCAAATTCTATAAGGAAGCGTTTGGATTTAAGAAAAAATTCACTTTAGGAGATGATGATGGGAAACCCTGGATCATCTATTTGGAAGTATCTAAAACACAGTTTATAGAACTCTTTTATGCGCATGAGCCATTGATTCATGCGCCACATCAAACAAGTTACCAACACTTGTGTCTTGAAATTGAAGAACTTCATGCTTTTGTTGAAGCATTGGAACTCAAAGGTTTCGTTCTTGACAAGCCTATCATCATGGGGTTAGATAACAACTATCAATGCTGGATCAATGATCCTGATGGCAATCCCATCGAACTCATGGAATACGGCAAGGATGCTTTACAATTAAAACCATAACACATCAAATCATCATTTCTAAAACGAAGGAGCTTCTGAAATGAAAAGTTTAATTATCGTGATTGCCTTTATTGGGTTATTAGGTCTCAGTCTTGCGACTGAACCCATCCAGCATTCCTTAGATGTGCTTGCAGGAGCAACCAATACAACCTACAATACTTCAATTGATCAAATTGCAGGATCTTCACTTATCAACGGTGGTGACGATCATGAGCATGAGTATGAAGATGACTAGGAGGGGTTTATGACCATATTATTGATTTTGACGATTGCACTTTTTATCATTAACTACTTTTTATACAAATACATTCATCAATTCAACTATTATCTTTATGGGATTGCAATTATCCTTGGTGCGATTTCATTAACCCTAGAAGTCACTATCATCAATTTGGGATTTGTTGGGTTTTCATTTTTCATCTTGGTGATGTACTCAGGTGCTTTTGACAAAGGAAAAATGAAGAAAAGTTTGTTGGCTACTCGTGCAGAAATGGCTATTTTAGGTACCATATTCATTACCGTTCACGGCATCAAGTTTATCCTATATGTTTATGATTTTGGAAACTTGTTTGCAGCACCATTATATTTTTACATAGGCATTGTTGCTTTACTTTTTGCAGCACCATTATTTATTACATCCTTTATGTTCATTAGAAAAAAGATGAATGGGAAGTCATGGAAACGACTTCACCGCTTAGCGTATGTTTTTTACTTTTTAGTTGCAGTACACTTGATTCTGATTCAAATTGATCGCATCAATTTTGAACCATCGACTAGTAAGATGGCACTTTACGAATATATTGGTATTTTCGGATTGTATTTTATCTTAAGAATTTGGACTTGGTTTGATAATAAAAAAATGAAAAAGAAAAAAACTACTAAGAAGTTAGCTGTATAACCCAAGTTTGATCAAAACGTATATAAAAATCTAGAGGAGAGTATTTATGAGAAGAAGAATTATTGCAGTAACACCACTGATTAGTTTACTATTATTTTTGTTTTCCGGGTTGTATTTAGACAATTGGTCATTGGCATGGACATTTTTCCTTTTGATTCCAGTGAGCATGATTTTATTTAGTAGTCATCCGCTCAAAAGACTTCCAGACATGATGCCACTGATTGCATTGGTTGCATTTCTTTGGTTGGGATTTGGATTTAATTTATGGCACCCAGGTTGGCTTGTCTTCCTTTTGATTCCACTGGTAGATATGATTGTCGAACGACGAATCAATGCTCGCAAAATCGTTGCTGTGCTCGTCACTGGCGGATACATTGCGATTGGATTGATTACAGGTAAGTGGTCACCTACATGGATCATGTTTCTATTAATCCCAATTATCAACACTTTGTTTTTCCCAAGAAATCACAGTTTCATCTCCTTTAGTGGTAATGAAATAAAAAATAAATTCCGTCACATCATCATCGACGAAGAAAAAGATGAAGATGAATTATAAAAAAAGCCCTTTCATACGAAAGGGTTTATTTTTTTTATCAAGCATTTGCATTTAAATCATATCACTCATCTGTCATGCTAACATAACATAACAGAGTAGTTAAAATACCTTCTCAGACGATTCATTTTATTGTATAATCAATAGTGAAGATAGGAGCATATCATGAACAATAAGATCACAATCGTTTACACATCTGATACCCATGGTAGAATCACAGCCTATGATTTTTTGAATCATCACTATGATTCTTTCGGTTTATCCAGATTATCCAGTTATCTCAAAACATTGAAAACACCTTTTCTATTATTAGATAATGGAGACTTCCTTCAAGGATCTCCGCTTTTGGACTATACAAGAAAAAACAAATCATCCAATCCGGTAGCAAAGATCTTTAACCTGCTTAACTATCATGCTGTCACCATTGGCAATCACGATTTCAATTTTGGATTGCCTTACCTTTTGGATTTTCAAACACAGTTCCAAGGTGAAATCTTATGTGCTAACATCAAGAAACATGGAAAATACTTATTTAAGCCCTATGATATCGTTGAGATGAATGACATAAAAATAGCACTCATTGGGGTAACCACTGAATATATACCATTTTGGGAAAAACCAGCAAACATTGAAGATTTGATTTTTGATGATGTTGTTGACACAGTTTCAAAACTCATCACAACAGAGCATCTTAAAGAAAAATCAGATGTGATTCTTGTTATGTATCATGGTGGGTATCAAAAAAATCCAAAAACAGGTGAATCATATGGTCATGAAACCATCGAAAACAAAGGGTATGAACTTTTTCAAAACGCAGATATTGATATTTTGCTAACAGGGCACCAACATGTCCCACAAGTTTTTCAAAAAAACAACCGCATCACCATTCAAACGTCACATAACGCGAAAGACTTTGGCGTAATTACCATTGAAAAAAAGACATCTGACTCAATCCAGATCGAAGGTTGTCTCCTAGAAACAGAATCCTATGCAGTTGATATGGAGATTGAAGATTTGATTCAAGATGCAATTAGCAAAACCAATACCTACCTGTCACAAACCATCGGATCTACAAAAATGGACATGCGTATCCACGATCCCTTGTCGTGTCGAATTAAAAAACATCCCTTATTTCAGTTGATTAATCAAATTCAACTAGATTATACACATGCAAACATTTCACTGGCTTCTTTACCGAATGAGACGCATGGGTTCAATCGACAGATTACACTGAATGATATTGCAATTAGCTTTCCATTTGAAAATGATCTTGTGGTTTTGGAAATGTCTGGCAAGACATTAAAAAAAGCACTCGAGAAGAATGCAGAGTACTTCAGTATTGAAGCGGATCAAATCGTTGTGAATCCCAAATATTTAATCCCTAAAGTCGAACATTATAATTACGATGTCTATGATGGCATTGAGTATACGATCGATATCAGTATGCCTATAGGAAACAGAATCACACTTCTTACTTATCAAAATAAGCCTATCCAGCCTGATCATCTCTTCAAAGTTGCTGTGAATTCATATCGATCCGTAGGAAGCGGTGGATTTGATATGATGAAAGAAGCTCAAAGAATCATTGCATACCCTGTTTCTTATTTTGATTTGATCAGCACATATATTGAAAAACATCAGAAACTAGACTTCATAGTCTACGAAAATTACAAAATCATTAAATCTTAGCATCAAAAAAGGGTGTAAACTTACACCCTTTATTTTTATATTTTTTATCCTTCCATGAGCTTCTTTCTGAGTTTGGTCGAAAAATAATCGTTAATCCAAACCACGATAATGATACCCCAAAGGACTGCGGAAACAATTCTCCAACTATAGTCTTGAATTCGAGGAATAAGTTCAGATCCAATACCTCCAGCACCAAGCAATCCCAAAATGGTTGCGTTTTTGATGTTGATTTCAAAACGGTAAATGGTAATTGACAAGAAACTTGCAGTCAATTGAGGAACGATTCCATATCTAATTTTTTGATAGGTTGTTGCACCTAATGCATCCAAAGATTGTAAAATACCGGGATCAATATCTTCAATGGCTTCGATAAAAAGTTTAGATATCATACCGATTGATAAGATACCAATGGTTATAACAGCCGTCATTTGACCAGGTCCACTGACACCAACAAGCATCATGGCTGTCAGGAAAAATGGGAATGAACGGATGGTTGTAATGATTGTATTCCCTATAAAATTAAATCTTCCAACAATATTTTTAGCTGTTAAGAAAGCAAAAGGAATTGACAATACTGCGCCTAGAAGGGTTCCTAAAAATGCCATACCAAGAGTCTCGAATATTAATACTGGAATGCCGTCGACCTGCAAACTGAAAATTCGACTCCAATCAGGATTAAAGAACGCATTCAAAATACCTCTAGCAATCTGAATACCATTACCAAAAAAACCAGGAAATTTTAATATATTCGCACTCCATATAATAAGGTAAGCAATGATACTAAAAGTGATTATGTTTCTAATTGTATGTTTAGGTCTATGATTATATGTTTCAATTACATTTTGCATTATGTCAACCTCTGTCTTAAGTATTGTGAAATGTTTTGAACAACAATAATCACGATAAGTAACGTCAAAACGATTGTGAAAACATTTCCATAATGGAATATAAATAGTGGTGTTGGTGTAGCAGCACTCATTTCATCGTTGAGAATTTTACCAATACCACCAGCGTTGACGAATCCGAGGATTGCAGACGCTCTGAGATTGATTTCAAAATTATATAAGATTACAGAATAGTAGCGGCCGATTATTTGGGGAATAAGAGCAGCCCTAAAGGCTTGAATCTTGGTTGCTCCAGCAGCCTCAATTGCAATAAATGGTCCCATATCGACTGTTTCAATAATCTCGTACATCATTTTTGCAACGATGCTAAAAGTGAAAATTATCGTTGCTAATACACCAGCGAATGAACCAAATCCAAAGATAAATGTGAAGATCGTGGCATATACCAAGGTCGGGAAGGTTCTAAATATCGACAAGATAGGCTTTAAAACTTTCGGAATATGCGTTTTGCCCATAATATTTTCTGAAGCTAGGACCGCAAAAGGCAGTGCTACCACCGATCCAATGATTGTACCTGCAATGGATATTTTAATCGTATCCATGAGAGGTGCGACAACAAAACTGAAATATGACAAATTCGCATTTTCTACCATGTAACCAATAATTGAAAAGAAATTTGGAATTCTTGTAATAAAAGGGATGAAACCTTCACGATTGAAGTAATCTATAATAATCAAATTGAAGAAATAAATGAATACAATCAAAAAAACCGCAATAATAATCGCATTATAGGAAAAGGGCTTTGTGATAGTAGTTCCATCAACAAGGCTTAATGTTCTTCGTTTCTCACTTTGAGTTGCAAGACGCTTGATGAAGTTATTGATCTTTGAACATAATGTCTTCATCAGTCAGATCTCTCCCGTAAATGGATTTTAAAATACCTTCAGTGATATTTTCTGATTTGCCATCATAAACGATTTCACCTTCATGGATTCCAATAACTCTGGTTGCATACTTCAATGCCAGGTCGACATGGTGCATGTTAACTAAAATCGTTATATTCTCAGATTGATTAATTCTTTGGAAGTCTTTCATAATCTGGTTTGCCGTGATTGGGTCAAGTGATGCAACAGGTTCATCTGCAAGAATAATTGAAGGATTTTGAGCTAAAGTGCGGGCTAATGCAACTCTTTGCTGTTGACCTCCTGAAAGCTGATCAGCACGAATGTAAGCTTTTTCTAAAATTCCTACCTTATTTAAAGCTTCCAATGCAGCGAGCTTGTCATCTTTTGTAAAAACACCTATCAAACTTAAAAATGGATTCATATCAGGAACACGTGCCGCTAGAACATTGTTGATTACAGATGTTCTGTTGATCAAATTAAAAGACTGAAAAACCATACCGACAGAGCGTCTATAATGTCTCAGTTCTTTCCCTTTCAGATCAGGAATATTCAAATCATTCACTTTGATTGTTCCTGATGTTACATCAATCATTTTATTGACAAGTTTAATTAAAGTAGACTTTCCTGCGCCACTCAATCCAATGATTGCAACAAATTGGCCTTGTTCAACTTTCAAATTCACTTGTTTTAATGCTTTGACACCATTTGGATATGTTTTACTTACGTTTTGAAATTCTATCATGGTCTCTCCTTTTTGAAAAAAATGGGGCTTAATATGTAACTAAGCCCCATCGTTCAAATATTGAAATAATTGGTAATTAGCCGTTTACGATTGCAGCAGCGGCACGCTCAGTATCATAGTCAGAGTCTTTAGCAATTTGATAACCTTCATGGCTATATACCTTAAAAATGTCTTTGACAAATGTGAAATAGAATACGCCATTTACTTCTGTTCCGCCTGGGTTAGCAAGAGGGGTGTTATCATTGACTAGTGCGATGAATGCTTGTTGAATAGCAGCTTCAAGATCATTATCTACAGTTGCCTTAGAAACAGTAATTGTGTCATTATAGATTTTATCTGATACAAATACAACATCGGTTTGTGCCCAAATGGATGCAGTTTGACCATATCCACCATCATCAGTTGGAGATTCCCATTTAGTAGCATAATCTCTTCTAAAGTCAGCATAACCAAATGCCAAGTCAACTGAACCGGAAGCCAATGCGGCAGCAGCTGCACCATATCCACTTAATTGAATAATATTTGCTTCAGGGAGTTCATCTAATTTATGTCCATAAAGTGTATTGAATAGTAAAGATGGATATACACGGCCAGAAGATGATGTTACAGATTGAACACCAATTTTAACACTTTGAAGTTGATCCCAAGTGATTTCTCCACCAGTGTTAATGATGTTTGCGAGCTCACGACCTTTAGCAGTTTGACCAACAATACCGATTGAACGATAGTAAGTTACTTGGTTTGCAGAGTTAGAAGTAGTAGCAAGACCATCATTCCAATCCTTTGCGCTGGTTGAATCCTTAGAAAGACCACCACGAGTTGCAGTTAATGCAACATCCATGTTCTTTCCATCAGAATACACTGCATAAGTTCCGCCTGGAATGAAGCCAATGTCTGCTGTACCAGCATTTAATGCAACGCCAACTGCTTCATAAGAAGTACCAACATAAACGCTGACAGTTTCAAAGTCGTAACCTTGTTTTGACATTTCAGCTTTAAGTACGTCTGGTAAGTAGCTAATACCTTGTACCAAAGTTGTGTTGTCTCTAGATGGAACAAAGAACACAGTCAGATTTGTTTTTTCTTT
>QKIB01000022.1 GCA_003249785.1 Acholeplasmatales bacterium | reverse complement strand
AATTTGCAAATCGATGTGCAACTGAACTCGCAGCTGCTGCAGCAATCGCTCCAACGATGTCATCCAAGAAAGTATTGCATTTGCCTTCTTGTTTGCCTTCCTTGTCAAGTACACCAATGATTCCTGGTTTGATCTTGTCGACATATCCAAAATTGGTAAAACCAATGGATCCATAAACATTAACAATAGCTAAAGCTAATACTTCATCAATTCCATAAAGTCCATAATCCTCGGACAACATGGTTCTGAGTGGTTCGCTGACCAATCCTTTTTCTGTCAAGATATCAAGTTCCAATCCGGTTAGGACTGCATTTTGAACTTCTCTTTTCATGACAACTTTCGTGACGTGTTCAAGACACAATTCAAATGTCAGATCTGGCAAATATTTTTTTTGCAAATCCAAAGTAATCTGTGCCATATCTTCAAGTTGAACGCCACGATCCTTAAGTTTTTCGACAACCACATCAAATCGTTTTAAGTCATTCATGCGGTTTTCTTCTTTATAATTTATACTCATACTAACCCTCCAAATTTTGAGTGTAGTCTTATTATACACGAAACCTTTGGCTTGTCAATGAAGCTTGTATGATTTTTAGTCTTTCAAATGATGGACCTGTTCAATCAGTGATTTAATTTCGCTTTTCAACCGACTATTGATAGGATAGATCCGATCTAGATAGTTAAGCATCGCAAAAGCGGATTGCTCAATACGATCGTAACCCGAAAGCATTTGATGCAGTTCCTCTTTGAATATTGGATAATGTTTTTCGAATCTTCTTTCTAGTCCGAAAACATCTTCATGAATAACAGATGCTTCTTCAAAATGATGCACAATACTTAAAATGCGAGATAAAGCATAAGACTCAATATAGAAATATCCGGATAGACGTTCCCCTCTCATGACACGATTGAGTCCAACATATAGATTGGTGAGTGCCTCGTTGATGGCATATTCGACATTATCAGCTTTTAAATTCGGAATATTGCCTTTCATTTTTAAAATGTCTTTATCTTGGTAATTAGGTCTTTGCCAAACCATACGTCCTTTAGGTTGTGTCACTGTATCCATTTCTAATGCTGAAAATACAGCAAATTCTGCATAGATGCCATCTTCAAAAAGTACCTTGTACCCATCTTTTGTGTTTTTAAAGGTATATGCCAAAGGATGAGCATTTTTAAGCCATGATAAATCTTCAATGAATTTCTCTTTGTATGCATCTTCAACAATGGCAAAAAAATCAAGATCTGAATATTCATCCACACGATCTTGTTCTGTGCCAACAGAACCTAGGGCAATCAATGCCAAGGTATGGTCTTCTTTTTCTAAAGATTGAGCGATTGCATCCAATCGATCAAATAATTTTTGTTTATCCATGATTTCACCTCACTTTCATTATAAAGGATATTACCCGATTCATAAAGAAAAAAAGCATGCATGCTTTTTCTCATTTATGTTTAGATTGATAGGCTTCAATACGTTTGAGGTATTTTTCATAGACCTTATCGGTTGCTTGATCCCAGGATTGATACAAATCTCTAAAAGCCTGAACTGAAATGACATTATATTGTTCTTGATGCTTGAAGATCTCCACGATTTTATTTGCATACACCATAGGGTCATCCTCCGATAGGTAGCCGTTGACATCCTCTGTGATGGTATCTGCAGTTGCAGCACCTTTCAAGAAAAGGGTTGGTGTTGACTGGCTGGCTGCTTCAATCTGTACCAGAGAACTTGAATCGTAAAGTGATGGAAATAAGAAGAGATCGGCAAGTTTATAATACGCTGAGAGCTCAACGCGATCCATCACACGTCCAGCAAAAACAACATAATTGGAAAGTTCATTTTTCTTAACCATCTGTTTCATATCTGTTTCATAAGGACCACTTCCGATGAATATCATCTTAAACTTGAATCCCTTTTTCTTCAAATGGCCAAGTGCTTGAATGGTGAACCCAAGATTCTTAACAACGTCAAGTCTCCCTACGTAAAGAAAGACTTTTTCATCCGATTTGATGTCATATTGATGCTTGAGTTTATCTAACATTGACAAGTCTGCAAGTGGTAAAAGATCGGTTGCATTCAATTGGATGCCAGGTCTTTTCTTTGCTCCATATTCCATGAAGATGTCAGCAACTTTGTTGTTCACTGCCCAGCATTCATCGCATTGATTGAACGTGTACATAATTTCTTTAATAGCGATATCGGTAACAATTTGGCTTTTGGTTCTTGCTAGAAAATCCTTCTTATATTGACTGTGCAAAGTTGCAACCACTGGTATACGGTGCTTTTTCGCATAAGAAAGACCCGTTCTACACACTGCAAACGGTGAATGGATGTGAACGATATCCAGTTTGGCGTTTCGTAATGTCTTTCTGAATTTACGATCAAAAAACGGCAAAGAGATGTCATACTCCATAAAAGGCAGTCTGACACGCTTGCTTCGAATTACTGGATAAGGAAACTGATCCACATATTTCTTATCTCTTGTCCCAGGTGCAAAGACGATGACATTCGCTTTTTTTGATAATTCTTTTGCGTAATTATCAACAACAACGACAACACCATCGACCATTGGATAGTAGACATCGATGAATAAGCCAATCGTCAATTTCTTTTCTTCAATCATACGCATTCTTCCTAATCTAAAGATCTTCCTGTCGTGTACGTTTTGGAATTCATTTATATTTTACCATATTTCAAAAACAATCTCATAGTCTTTTATAAACTGAGATTCAATCATTCTTACATAGTAAGTTTACTGATCTATAGGAGTGAACCTTAAAATTTGATATGCAACAAAGATTCTGAATAAGTCCACATTTTCTCTTGATCTTCGATGTTCATTGATCGCTTGGATGAAGGGATTGGTTTGCCTTCTTTGATATAAGATCCAG
>QKIB01000123.1 GCA_003249785.1 Acholeplasmatales bacterium | reverse complement strand
GTAATCCTGATGATCCTGTGATTCCGGATGATCAAGTGAATCCAAGTGATCAAGATAATCCAGTAACCGATGGATTTGAATTTACGAATAGCACACAACAGTCAGCACAGGAAATTGCTGAAAAGATGGTCTATTATGAAAATGAGTTTATCACGTTATCTGGTATGCAAGGGACTGAAACAGGATCTCAATCCATAACAACATTATCAACAGAGATTTCTCCTGGTGTGATTCAATATACCAGAGATGAATTACCACCAGTCTATATTTATGGTGATACATCAGATGACATAGACCCTAACTTTTTATTTATGCTTGCATTTCTCATAGGAGAATATGCAGATGCAATTCTTGCAGCAGAACTATTTGAAGAAGACAACTTTTTCACGATTGAAAGATCAAACAATAGTGCTTATATCAAAGTGAAAAACGAAGGGGATCAACTTTATATAGAAGCTTATAATTATGAATGGTTTAAGAGTGATAATTATGCTCAGTATTCCATTTGTGCAAACTTGATTTATCTCAATACAATCGATGGTCACGTCTATCTGGAATATGTTAGAGATAATTATGGCAATGCAAATGGTTATGAAACACACGAGTTATATTATGATTATTTTTACGATACAGGTGATATGATCAATATGTTTATCAACATGTTTGATCCACAATCTATTTATTACCAAAATTTTGATAAATCCGAACGACAAAACTTTCTTTTAGTGAACTCTGAAGAAGGCATGTCTTTTGCATATACTGACAAAGCGACTAACATCCATCATACGATCTCATTTGATGGTGCAGGCGAACTTAGAGATTTCTACTTGGTGTATGGTTATCATGATCCAATTTTTAGATTTTTCAATGAAAACCACCAAGTCAGAATCATCTGGAACTTATTGTATGTCGATGGATGGGACAAAATTGTAACCGATCAATCTAGAGGTGGATATCTCTATAGCGGAGATACTGAAGTGCTTCAAGGTTTCTATCATGATTTTTTCATCGATGAGTATACATCTATTTTTTCAGAGTTGAGCATTCCTGAAGAAAATGTCACACAAAGTGTTGTTGATTTATCTGATTATGGATTATCGTTTGACGATATCACATTAGCCCAAGCCATACAAGATAGTACGTATTTGGTTGACCATTACCCAGATATTCTAACTCTTTATGGATATAGTGCGGATATGGCAGCAAATCACAACTTGATGATATCCAAGGTTCCATTTGTCATGAATGAAGAAGTTTTTAACTATTTACAGACATTACTCGAAGCAGAATTGGTAAACTAAGGGAAATGCTTATGAGGAAATTAGGAATCATTCTCTTCACCTTTATTTCTTTATTTGCAGTATCTGGATGTTCTAAATCAACACTCGATACTTTTGGATTTTCAAATTCTACCGTTCAAACCAAAGAAGAAGTCAGTAATCAAATTGAATTTTTCATTGGCAAACTTGAAGCATTGTCTGGTATGGGAACTGAAACTCAAACAGGGAGTATTAGTGCATTATCTACTGAAATAAGTCCAGGTATTATTGCTTACTCAAGAGATGAATTACCCGAGCCCTATCAGTCATCATATGTTTTTGATGGGGCAAATCGTGATTGGATACAATATATCGCTGATAATATCAAACGATTTGGTAACGTCATTTCAAACATTGAGTCTTTTAAAGAAGATTCATTTTCAGCTCAGACTCTAGATGATATTTATTATGAAATCAGAACAAGATACGAGCCAAATCAACTTTATATCGAGTCATATACTTATGAAGTCATACCTTATGGAGATTCGGTTCTTCTAAAAGCTGATATTCTACATCTATCAATTGTAGACGAATCACTACAGGTCGAATACATTCAAGACTACCATCAAATTTCAACGGATCTAGAAATGCACTATGTCACCTATACATCGCTCAATGATTTAGGAGATATGACATCTTTTAGGATCAATATGCTTGCTGATGACGAAGTTAGTTATACAACTGTTGATCATGAGACACACAATAGTTTCACTTTCAGTAAATCTCCAAGAACAGGGATTCAATATGCGTATTACAATCATGAAACGCAAGCCTACATGTCGTTGATATTTAATTATGCGCTCATACAAGCAAGTTCTGCGGTATCTTATGGATTCAATGAGTTTGACTTGTTATTCTATAAAGACTATGATCAATTGAGACTAACATGGAATCTTCTAGAAGTTGATGGATGGGATAAAATCATCATCAATAACAACACCACAGACAGACAAATCTTTGCCAATGATGTTGAACTTTTTACTTCAGATAATCTCTTTACTACAAATATTACTATTGATACATATACAAGTGCATTCATTACATTAGAATTACAACAACAAAATCTGACCGAAAATATTTTCAATCTGTCAGATTATGGCTGTTCATTTACAAAAGTTTCGTGGACTCAGTTCAATCAAGACATCACCTATCTTGAAAACCATTATTCAGAGCTTTTAACAACATACGGGTTTTCCACTGATTTCGCTGCCAATCAATCCGCTTTGTTGAAACAGATTCCAATCAGTGCAAATCAAAAAATGATGGATGATCTTTATGATCAGCAACATGTTTCTTAACATCAAAGAAACTGGAAGCGACTTTTATATAGTTTTCATCTAATACTAATAAAATGATATATCTCAGGATGAGCAACAATGAAAAGATTACATCTTGAAACAATCCAATATTAGAAAACCACGAAACAGGAGTATGATATGATTGTGTTTCGAAACCTTCAAATTAAAGATATTCCTAAATTGTATACTTGGGTGAATCTTCCACATGTCAAAAGGTGGTGGGAAAATGTTCCAAGCACATATGAAGTTGTCGAAGAAAAATACACTAAAAGGATAGAA
>QKIB01000110.1 GCA_003249785.1 Acholeplasmatales bacterium | reverse complement strand
GGGAATCCAGATAATGCACAATCAATCACGATATGTGCTGTATTGCCAGCATCTGGTAAAACAATTGGGTTGCCATCTAAACCAATGAGATCAGCATTCCACTTATGTGTTCCGCCTACATTGATACCAAGACTACCAGCTGTTTCAACAGTGATATCGAAAGCAATATATTGAGGTTTAGCCATGACGCCTGTATGATATTGAACATAACCAGCTGTAGCATCCAACTTAAGTAACATATTACCGTTGTCATCAACAAATGAAGTTGCTGAACCATAGTTGTTTGCCCAGTATTGGCTAGCGCCAACTTGACCATTAGCATCACCAACAGTGAAGCCATCCCAAGTACCCCAAACGAGTTCATCATCGAAATATGGGTTTTCGCTGAACCAGGCTAGGTTATCTAATGAATAGATTTCGCCATCACTAGCATGGAATCCGATGGTATCAGTTAAAGCCAAACCACTTGCTACCCAGTCAATGACATAATGATGCCACTGTCCGTCAGGGTTGACAACCATTGGAATACCACTTGCGAGAATCAATTGACCATCTTTAGCCCATAGAGGTGCTCCCGTAGGTCCGACTCTGAAGGATTCAATTGTACCGACTGTATCTACTCTGAGATCAAATGCTAAGTAACGTCCAGTGCCTTTAATACCTGTATGATATTGTGCATAACCTGTACCATCAAGTTGAAGTGCTTGGTTGATATCATTATCATTAATAATTGTCGTTGGTGAATCATAAACATTTGCCCACCACTGATTGTCACTAACCTTATCTTGTGCTGAACCTAATGCAAGACCTTCAAAGGTTGCCCACATGAGTTCAGATGATGGATCAAGGTTTGTTACTGGATTAGCAAAGAAAATGTCATCAATTGAAATGGATGAACCGGTGTAATAAAGATCAAAACCAGCAACATCTGTTGAATATCCATCTGTCAATGTCAAATCAATGATTAGATATGTCCAATCACCTTCAATATATGGATAAGATGACCAATCCGCTGGGATTGATGGTAATCCTAAACCAGCTTGCCATTGGTTTGCATAAACCACTGGACCAGCTGCATCACTGAAAGTGAGGAGTGCCATTCTTAGATTATCTAATGTTGCACCATCATTGAGTTTATACTTCAAGACCATATAATGGTATTCGTTTAAATTATAGATTGAACTTGAATGGACTTTGTAGCTGACATAATCGCCACCTGTTGAATCCAAAGTCATATAACCATCACCAATGGTTGATGCCTGTAAACCTGAATAAGAGATGATATAATCAAATCCGTTTGCTAAAGCAACAGGGTTATCTGGTGTCCAATCGGAGGTTGCTCCGATGGTTGCACGATTGAAGTTATCAAAAATGAGTGCATTTGCAGTATCAAGTAATGGATAGTTTACTGCTTCATATTCGCCGTAATAAGTTAAGAAGGACTTAGCAATCGAGATTCCAGCAGTTGTATCATTAATCAACTTGTAGCCTGCAATCACATTGGTTCCAGTATAGATTTCAGAAAATGCGATTGGAACATTAAGCCATCCGCTACCCAGTGATTCTGGAACAGTTGTTAAATCACTGAATGCAACAGGATCACCAATACTACCGTCATCAAAGACTGGAGCAATCTTCAAGTCTGCATAATCAATGGTTCCAGGAGTTGCTTGTCTCAGTGTCAAGACAACATGTGTATTTGCTGTATTGACATTTTCAGTCAAATATTCACCATAGAATCCACTTGGATCTATAGTTACAAATGAACCGATGCTTTGTCCACATGTGCCACTCCAATAATCTTTATTCTGATTATAATCGCTACCAGAATATGGGAAGACAGGATTTGGAACTTTAGAATAATAAGCATCTTGAATTTCAAGAATACCACTACCATTAACTGATGTGTTCATCAAATGGAACCCAACGAGCATACCACCAGCAGCAACATCAGTGTACCCAGTCTTACCGACATAAGTTAATCCATCTAATGTATCTGTGATGCTGATGACATAGTTATGCCAATTGCCATCGAGTTCTAAAGTATTGTTTTCTAAATCTGGATCAAAGGTATCAACAAATGGAACGACCAAAACTTCATGATTGTCATCCAATCTGAAACCGATGGACAAATCATTGATTGAAGCACCTTCAAATCCTCTCATTCTGATGACCAAATACTGGAATGCAGCTGAAGCACTGTTTTGACTACCAGCTTGTTTCCATAATGCACCATCAGGATTATTACCAATTTCACCTGAATATGCTGCTCTAATATAAGGCTGATCGCTATCAACTGATGCATTTAAGATAATCTGAGATGTTAATGTGCCAGATGAGAAGTCATTGATCAACTGATCAAAATCGCCATTGTATACACGTCCGCTGAATAAAGGTGAATCAGGGATACCAACATATGAGTATTTTGCATAGAGTGCAAGATCTCCAGTAACAGGATCACTGAAATTGTAGACATCACCATTTAACAACCAGTTTTCAAAGACAAAGCCTTCTTTAGCTGGTGCTGTAGGTGCAGTTGCTTCATCACCAGACATAACAGATTGTGAATCAATCGCTGCACCACCTACAGAATCAAATGAAACTGTGTAGTATGTATTCGTGATTGCTACATAATGTGCTGTCAAAGTAATGTCTGCTGTAATTAAAGTTGCAAAATCAAAAGCTGTATCGCCCAAATACCAAGCATCGAAGGTATAGCCATCCTTGGTTGGATTTGCAGGTTGTGTAACTGCTGTGTTTTCATCAACTGTCACAACAACTGCAGTCGTTCCATTGGCTGCGTCGAATGTAACATCGTATGTCACAACTTCAGCAGGTTTACAACTGACGAGCAAGAAGATCATCAGTGCAAATAAAACCACTTTGAGTGAAACCATAACATTTTTCTTCATATTTTCTCCTAACAAGCGCAAGATAGTTTGCGCGTATATTTTTTTCTCTGAGGCCACTATCGGCCGAATGCACAATGAAATGAAAAGGTATTACTCGTAAACACTGATTTCCGAGAACTGAGCACCATAGCCACCTGGTGCTGAATTAGCTGTGACAATCAAAATGATTGACCACATCTCTACCCCTTCAGGCAAAACAATGGAAACCATATTACCTTGACTGGAATCAAAGAGATAATCTTTCGGCCCGTCAAAGAGATCTTGCCAGTCAGCAGAATTGATACTTGTTTCTGCAGATGTTGAATATTTAATCTCAATGGTTTGAGTCCGGTTTGGCCAACTGGATAACGGTGGTAAATGAAGATTGATGATACGAACATTATATAAAGCGCCCATATCGACTAAAATCCATCCTGGCCATACGTTTTTCGCTGATTCGAAATAAGTTGTTACATCACCATCAGTCAGTTTCTCAGGATTATAGACATCTTCATACGCACTTGCATAGGGTGTTTTACCATAGGTCAAGGATGCTGGATAGAACTCGATGTATCTCAAAAATGGGTTCTTTGCATAAATGACACCGTCATAATAATAGAATCTAAGTTGGATTGCGATATAATCCCCAGGAGCAAGCCTGATATCCACATAATTATTCTTGGATGGAGAGAATTCATAATTTTCTCCATTCAGTTTCTTAGAGAACACCGGTAATCCTGTGGTACTGCTTAATGAAGTTGCTGCATAAACAGAAATATTCTGTGTTTCGAAATACATGGAGTTTGGATCACCAAAGAGTCGGATAGATCCGACCTTATGTGCTTGATCAAAGATGACGGAAAGTGCAATATAATTACCTTTCACAACATCAGGTGCCCAATCACCAGCAATCCACATCGATCCATCATCAGTCAAGATACTATCTACTGGATGATCTATCTGGTCATAGTTTGAAGGAGATGCTCCGCCCCAATCCTGAGTGGAGATACCGTAGGTGGAACGTGCTGTGAAATCTCCTTCAATCTTAGATCCAGCATAAGGAGGTTGTGCAGTTGAAACTGCAAATTCTGGAATTTCGATGGCTGTTTGTTGTCTTGCTGGGATGATTTCTTTATTGACAACAACATAGTCACCTAAATTGAGTTCATAATAATGATACACGTGTGCACCCGTAGGCGCATTGGATGAATCAATGTAAATATCAGAAACAAAGTTGTTTGCACTGATTTGTGATGCCGATGTGATTGGTGCTCCATGGAAATCCACATCACTAAAGTGAATGTTACTAATGTTTTTATCAGCATCAAATCCATTCATGCGAATGACAAGATCATAATCGGTACTGCCGTACTTCTGTTCGTTGATGACTTTGATATTATCAAAATAGACATTCTGAATCGTTCCACGTTCATAAAGTGATTTCGACCAGTCCGCGTTATACGCGATCGTCATATCAATCAAGAAGTTATCATAAGTTTCTGTCCAGATATCTCCGACTTCGGATGCATCTTCAACGGTGATATCCTTGAAATAAATGCCATCAACAGCTGCTTGGTCCGCATTGTGAATACTCATCACCGCTTTATGATAATTATGAAGAACAGTAATGTCTTCAAAAACGACATTTTCAATTCTTGCTCCATAAGATTCATAGCCAACTTCCATTGATTGTGCCAAATCGGTCCAAAGAATATTATTTGAGAATAGGATGTTATTGGTTGATACATTGTTAACATTTTTGACAACGAGTGAATCATCCCAAGTTCTGACAAATGAATTTCTGACAACAACATCTGTACATGATTGAATCGATACACCATCACCATTTGGTCTTGCTGTAATGATCTTGATGTTGTCAATTGTCAGATTTGATGATTCCTGAGCATGGATGGTCCATCCAGCCGGGTCTAAGAAGGCAATCCCTTCAATATAAACATTTTGAGTATGCTGTAGTTCAATAGGAATCGCACGTTGTGATGCTTCTTCTCTAGGATAGATGGATCCAGAGATGATACCACGTCCACGAATAGTGATGTCATGAAGACCATATGCGTTGAATTGTCCATAAACGAGTGCACCACCAGCAATATAGACGGTTTGACCAGATTCTAGTGGAATCGAGTCTGTCTTCCAGACACCTGGACCAATATAGAGTATGCTATCATCAGCAGCTGCCATTTCTGGTGTGATTGGATTATCTTCAATCGGATTGGCAAATAAATGAATTGCTTCTTGAATCACAGATCCATTGGGTGTGGTTTGTGGTACTGGATCATTTAATTCAATGGTATAGTTTGCTGGATATTCCAGATCAAATTCAATCACATTATCTGTGATGGTTGTTTCAATACCATAAGATAATGGATGAACACTGGCTTTCGTGACAACATAATCATCTAAAATACGAATAGCAACATGAACCTTACCTAAGAAATCAAAACTTGCTACTGATGTATAGGATGTGGAATTGATCCATGTAAAACTTCTTGCATTATTAACGAGTGTTTCATAGACAAATAGGGGTGAATCCTCGACCTTAATCTCATATCTGGATGATGATTGAAGAATATCAGGCATATCATAGATTTTAAGTTCTGTAGTGGTTTGCTCACCACTCAAGATGTTCACACTAAAAGTTGCGGTAATACCGAGATAAGTGATGGTCACTTCTGAGGTACCAATGACTGACGAATCAAACCCTGAAACGGTGTAATCTGTTACCACTTCTTCACTGGTTCCTTTTTTATAGGTTACGATGATCCCCGTGGGGTCAAAGTCTTGATTGAGATAGTAGTTGATCTTATAATCGCCAGAAATGATCAATTCTTCCGTGTTCGCCTTATTGCATCCGTACAAAAAAAGACCTCCCATGATCAATAATATGACTGTTGCGATTTTTTTATAAATATTCATAATTTGTACCTTACCCCTTTTATGTTGACCTTATTATACCCTAAGATTTTGAGAAATGAAAGCGTTTTTCTAAAAAAAGTTAATCGGTTAACTAAATTAGTAAAAAAAATTTGAAAAGTGAATATATTTTAATCGGTTGCTGAAGACTTCGTTTTTCAAATAGATTGTGATTGCTGAATTTTATAGTGGAATTACCAATAAAAAATACGCGATTATGTGGAGGTCCACTGATCGCGTATTGATTCAGAATTGGATGTAGCGAATCTTATAAAATACCTAGTTCATCAGCAATTTCTAAGAAGATATCATTGATGGGAAAGTACTCGACA
Organism: Acholeplasmatales bacterium; assembly: GCA_003249785.1. GTDB lineage: Bacteria > Bacillota_I > Bacilli_A > Acholeplasmatales > Acholeplasmataceae > Peloplasma. Next base: position 10,494 of record QKIB01000110.1, on the reverse strand, counting down.
TTGAGTTTCTGGAACATCTCAAAAGTCATTTCGTCAAGCTCATCATACATAGAAGATGGAACTTCTTCTTTATTCTGTATTTTCTTGATCAAAATCTGTTCGAAATCGATGAGTTTATCCATGTCTTTTTGTTCGAAATTTTCGACACCAAGCAGTTCATTTTGAAAATCAATGGTGCTTAATAACAAATTGACATCTTTCGCTCTTTCTTCTAGGTTTTTAACGTTGTTTTGATAGGACTTTCTTAAGAGTTTGGTGATTTCTTCAATCTGGTCAAACAAATAATAGAATCCTGTTTCAAAAATTTGGTCATCATCGTCGGAATAATCAACATCATCAATCAACTTATCATAAAGATAGTCGATGACATCAATCACATGTTTAAAGCGGACGATTAAATCCGAATTGCTTTCGATGAGATACTTCAATAAATCATGATTTTCCATTTTCCAATTTGCATATTCGTGATAGACTTTTTCATCACGCATGAAGATCACCCCTGCTTACGCTTTATTTGCTGAACCGAAAACTGCGATTTTTTCTCTGATTGTTTCTTTCATTGCTTCATATCCTGGAGCAAGAAGTTTTCTTGGATCGAATCCTTTACCTTCTAGGTCTTTGCCTGCTTCAATATACTTACGTGTTGCAGCTGCGAATACCAATTGAAGTTCTGTATTGACATTAATCTTTGATACACCTAATGAAATAGCTTTTTGAACCATTTCTGCAGGAATACCTGTACCGCCATGCAGGACAAGTGGGATACCACCAGTCACTCTTTGGACTTCTGCTAAGACTTCAAAGTTCAAGCCTTTCCAATTTGCTGGATATTTACCGTGAATATTACCGATACCAGCTGCAAGCATATCAACGCCTGTTTCAGCGATGACTTGGCATTCTTTAGGATCTGCGACTTCACCCATACCGATAACGCCGTCTTCTTCACCACCGATAGCGCCAACTTCAGCTTCTACTGAAACGCCTTTTGCATGACATGCAGCAACGATTTCTTTCGTCTTTGCTAAATTTTCTTCAAATGGATAATGTGATCCATCAAACATAATAGATGAGAATCCTGCAGCAAGTGCCTTGTATGCACCTTCATAAGTTCCATGGTCCAAATGAACTGCTACTGGAACGGAAACGTTATAAAATTCATCAAGTGCTCTGACCATTGCCATAACATTTTTATAACCGCCCATATATTTTGCTGCACCTTCGGATACACCTAAGATCACAGGTGACTTGAGTTCTTCCACTGTGGTTAATACTGCTTTAATCCACTCTAAATTGTTGATATTGATTTGTGCGACGCCATAGCCTTCTGCATGCGCCTTAATAAGCATATCTTTTGCTGATACGATTGCCATATTTCATTCCTCCTATATTTTAGTCAAATCTATTATATTACAAACCGTTGCTTTTAGCAACGCATATCACCAATGTTATTTTTCACATTTTATAGCTTAGAATGATATGCTATGGAAGCACCAATGAAATCCTTAAACAAGGGGTGGGGACGAAGTGGTCTTGATAAGAATTCAGGATGAAACTGAACAGCAACAAACCAAGGATGGTCAGATAGTTCAATCATTTCAACCAAGTGATATTCACTGTTGAATCCAGAGATAGTCATAGGACTTTCTTCAAATTGATCCAAGTAGTGATTGTTGAATTCATACCGATGACGATGACGTTCCTTTATTAAATTCTTTTGATAGGCAGCAAAAGCTTTGGTGCCTTCTTTGATTTCACAATCATAGAGTCCTAATCTTAAGGTACCTCCCATGTCTTCATCTGTTTGTCTACCTCTCTGCAAAGAGATCACAGGATGTGGTGTCTTCTCATCAATTTCAGTCGAGTTCGCGCCTTTGAGTCCTAAGACATTTTCTGCGTATTCAATGACAGCAAGCTGCATGCCATAACAAAGTCCAAAGAAAGGAACGTTATGTGTTCTTGCATAAGTGATGGCTGCAAGTTTCCCCTCAGTAGCGCGTGCGCCAAAACCTCCGGGAACTAAGATGCCATCACAACCTTTAACTTTCTCATGAACGTTTTCTATGCTAACATCTTCTGCATTGATCCACTTGATATTGACTTTAACATTGTGTGCATAACCCGCATGTTTTAAGGATTCGCTTACTGATAGATAGGCATCATGAAGCTGTACGTATTTACCAACTAAAGCAATATTCACTTCATCTTTCAAATGCTTAATTTGGTAAACCAAATCAACCCATGGTTGAATATTCGCAGGTTCTTTTTCATACCCAAAATGTTTCAAAATCCAATCATCAATATGCTGATTATATAAATTGATGATGACTTCATAAAGTACATCGACATCTAAAGATTCAAAGACTGCATGCGCATCAACATCGCAGAATAAAGCGATTTTCTCCTTATTCTGATCTGATATTGGTTTCTCGCTTCTAAGCATGATAATGTCTGGATGAATCCCTAGACTCATCAGTTCCTTGACACTGTGCTGTGTGGGTTTGGTTTTGATTTCATTAGCTGCTGATAAATAAGGAACCAACGTGTTATGAATGTATAAGGTGTTCGAATATCCAAAATCTCTTCTCGCCTGTCTGATAGCTTCTAAAAAAGGTAGTGATTCGATGTCTCCAACTGTTCCACCGATTTCAGTGATGACAACATCAGGGTTCGTGTGCTTCGCAACATCAATCAACTTCTTCTTAATCTGGTCTGTAATATGTGGAATCACTTGAACAGTTGCTCCTAAATAATCACCACGACGTTCTCTCTTCAAGACCGTCTGATAGATTTTACCTGTCGTGATGCTTGAGTGTCTGTTTAAATTCTCGTCGATGAAGCGTTCATAGTGACCCAAATCAAGATCGGTTTCAGCGCCATCTTCCGTTACGAAAACTTCACCATGCTGATAGGGACTCATGGTTCCAGGATCCACATTGATGTAGGGATCAAATTTTTGCATGAAGACTGAAAGCCCTCTGCTTTTAAGTAGTTGTCCGATTGCTGAGGCAGTAATTCCCTTACCCAAACTCGATACAACCCCTCCAGTTACGAATATATATTTTGCCATGATGTGACCTCCTTTAAAAATAAAAAATCTCCTAACCTTTAGGAGACTCTTTTTTTAGGTGTGCCCTTAATCATTATATCAAATGACGTGTCCACGTACAACAAAAATTTTTATTTTATGAATGATAATTCTTGATGTAGTAGAATTCACCATTAAAATCCTCTGGAATGAAACCCATTCTCTTTAAATATTTTTGATGTTTCTCATTGCCTGGTCTGGTAATCAGGGTTTCATATCCTTGTGAAATGAAGAAGTTTTTTTGTCCTTCATAAAGGAAATGACCCAGTTTGAAATCACGATAAGCGGGTACTGCATAATCAATCATAATTTCCAATGTATTTTCATCTTTGATCTTGGTAACAACCACACCTGCAGGAATGGTGTTTCTAAGAATGAATAACTTGATAAACTTGGGATCTTCAAGATCTTTTTCCACTTCCATGAAAGTTTCGATGTTTGCTTTATAGAATGACATGAAGTGGTTGAAATATTCGGTTTGATTTCCTAATTTCAATAGCGTAAAATAATCTTTTTTTGTATACATCTGAACTAGATAATACACATCAACAATCACAATCCCTAAATTCATGACTCCAACAGGCAGTGCATGAATCAAAAAACCATACACAGCAAAGAGACTAGCACCAATCAAATTGATCCATCTTAATCTCTTAACGGAACTCATCACAAGTGAAACCAAAACAATCAGTGATGCAGCATATCCAATATATTCTAACAAATCTGGCATTTTAAACACCCTTTCTATATTTCCATTATATCTATTTTGTTTCAAAATCCATTAAAAAAGGCATACGCAGACACGCATACCTTTTTACGTTCATACTTTAAGCTTATTCGTCGTACATATCTTCATAATCATCCATGATTTCGTTGTAGTCGTCTTCATCATAATCTTCATCATCGAATTCAACTTCAACATCATCATCCACATCATCGTCATCAGTTGACTTGATGGGTAGATCAATATCGATATATGCCTTTTCTTCTTTAATTTCTTCGTCGACTTCTTCTTCAACTTCTTCATCGTCATCGACTTCGACTTCCTCTTCCTCTTCTTCTTCAAGTGTATATTCAGTGAAGTCTAAATCTTCTTCGGTATCTTCTTCAACTTCTTCAGCTTGAACAAATGCATAACCATCTTTGTCCCATAACTCAAGATTTCTTTCTTTAAGATCCCATTGGTCATCACCACAATAAACAAATTTAGCACTTTGTGTGATGTCCATATATAATTGAGTCAATTTGTCGATGTCTTCCATGGAAATTTCCTTGATTTCAGCGACGGATTGAATCAATTGTTGGATTGTCATTGGAGTTTCTTTTTCCTTTAATAGGGCTTCTGCAACATCAAGCATTGCCAATGATTTTAATTTATCGTTCATTTCTTCCTCCTAAAACCGTATCTATTGTATACTAATCGATTTATTTTTGCAAGTGTTATCTGTTCAATTGGGTAATGAGTAATACAATAGCCAAGATGACAGCGATGACAATAAACAGTTTCAGCATCTTTTTAACGAAACTGATCACACCTAAAACGATGATGATTGCCAAAAAGACTGCACCTAGAATTTTAATGATTTCTGGTAGGGGAGCTATAAACTGATTGTACAGGTTGATGATTTGGTCATCAAAATGAAAGGTGTTTTGTAAAAAGTCATTAAATCCATTATTCAAAACATCCATGATTGTCAATACATCTAACATTGCTTTGCCTCCTATAGGTTAATACTTTCTTCTATTCTCAACTGCTTGTTTCAAGGTCAGTTCATCGGCATACTTAAGTTCAGCACCAACGGGTAACCCGGAAGCAAGTCTTGTGATCGATAGTTTTTCATTCTCAAACAGAGATTTTAAGTACTTGGCGGTCATCTCACCCTCAACAGTACCGTTGGTGGCGATAATCATTTCCTTGAGGTCTGGAATTCTCTTTTCCAAAGTCTCAATATTTAAGTCTTTATCTGTAATGCCTCTAGAAAAGTCGACGAGTCCACCCAAGACATGATAAACTCCGTGATAAGATTGCATCTTTTCCATGACAAAGACGTCTTTTGCATCAGCAACCACCATGAGAGTCTCATGATCTCTATGAGGGCTAGTGCATATCTCACAGACATCTTGATCCGTGATCATGTGACAGACTTTACAATACTTAATCTCTGATTTCAATCTTTTAAGGTGATCAGAAAACTGGAGGAGATCATCATCTTCAAAATGACTGATCAAATGAAGTGCCAGTCTTTCGGCTGTCTTTTCTCCAATCCCAGGTAATTTCTGAAAATCCTCGATGATTTTTTTTAATATGATTGGATACATTAAAATCCAAATCCTCCGAAACCACCGGAAAACTGACTCATGGTTTCTTCTTGTTCTTTTTCAATTTGTTTCAAGGCATCATTGACTGCGAGCAAGATGGCATCTTGCAAAAGTTCGACTTCTTCTAGGACTTCAGGATTGATTTGGACATCAATCACTTGTCTGGTGCCTTGCATCACGACAGTCACACCACTCGCTTTTCCGAAAAATTCTTTTCTTTCAAGCTGTTCTTGAGCTTCCATCATTTCTTTTTGCATCTTTTTGAGTTTGTTGAGCATATTGGGATTCATTTTCTTACTCCTTTACTGTAATCTTTTCGCCAAAGTATTCTTTGGCTAAAGCGATAATTTCTGGTTCTTTCTTTTCTTTGGTCTCGATTGCTTCATACAACTTGAGATCATAGGGTGGCAGTTTGGGTTTCTTTTGTCCCTTTAACCACTGATCGTTGTATGTCTTCTTAATGATTAACCAATCTGTCTTTAGTATCGCCACATAATCATCAATCAAGTGTTTCTTACTATTGAAGATTTCTAAAACTAGCGCTTTCGTTTCTGGTTCCATGATGCGCTTGCATAAGCTTAAATCATCATAGACAATAAGCATTGTATCTGATACAGCTTCAAGTTCTGCTTGAGATAAGAGATACGCAACCATCTTGAGATGGTGTTTGGGATAATCCTTAAGACGATCCCAGCCTGACTGAATCAGCGCTTTTTTATCTTTGTCATCATTGTTCATGATGCTTTCGACTTGTTTGATGGTCACCAAGGGTTTTTGAGTCGACTTAATGACTTCTTTGGGTTGAATGCGGATTTGTTCTTTCAAATCTTGGATGCTTGCTTTCAGATCCATGATGGTCGCATCATAATCGATGGTTTTCAAAGTTTGATGTTCCATCATCTTGATGAGTGCCAATTCAACATAAGCACGCTTTTGATGGGTCCATTTGATGTCTTGTTGTAATTGATTCAGGACATCTAGATAGAAATAGATGCGATCAAATGAAAAGACGGAAAGCAAATCACTATATTTGGGGAGTTCAACAGTTGTTGATTTTTCTAAAAGAATATCGCGAAGGGCTAGAATTAAATCATTAACGATTCTGGAGATTTCTTTACCTTCAGCAATCAAATCTTTTAAGATGACCATGGCTTTACTGATTTCCTTGCTGGAAATCGCTAATAGCATATCACGCAGTGCTGCTTTTGATACACTACCCGAAACTTGATGGACGTCATCTTCTGTGATCTCATTATCAGCAAAACTGATGGCTTGGTCAAGTAAACTGATGGCATCTCTTAATCCGCCTTCGGAATTCACTGCTATCGCACGAATTGCTTCAGGGGTGATCTTTATCTTTTCTTTTTCAGCAATTTCATTCAGTTTCTCAATGGTATCTGTTGTTTCAATATTCTTGAAATCAAAACGTTGACATCTGGATAAAATCGTTGGTGGTATTTTATGAACTTCGGTAGTTGCTAAAATGAAGATGACATGTTTAGGTGGTTCTTCCAATGTCTTGAGAAGTGCATTGAACGCACCCGGGGTGAGCATGTGAACTTCATCGATGATATAGACTTTGTATTTGCCAACACTTGGCATATACTTGACTTTATCTCTTAAATCTCTGATTTCATCAACACCATTGTTCGATGCAGCATCGATTTCAATGACATCAGGAATATCCCCTTTGTCAATGCCTTTACAGACATCACATTCATTACATGGTTCATTGGTTGGTTGATTGAGACAATTCACGGCTTTAGCAAAAATCTTTGCAATAGAAGTCTTCCCTGTGCCTCGTGGACCACTGAATAAATAAGCATGGGCAATCTTTTCATGCAAAAGTGCATTCTGTAAGGTTTTGATGATGACTTTTTGACCAGACACTTCACTGAATGCTTTTGGTCGATAGGCTCTATAGAGTGCTACATATGCCATTGGGATTCCCTCGCTTTCTTTCTTTTTCCATTATAACACATATTATATCTTATAATATGCCGAAAGTTGTCATGGACTTCATTATTTACCTAAACAAAATTTCGAAAACAATTCATCCAAGAGATCATCTTGATAATTTTCACCCAAGATATCTCCTAACAAACGCCAAGCAGTCGTGAGATCTATTGCATAAACATCCACAGGCATATCAAGTTCAATGGATTTTAAAACATTCTCTAAAGCTTGTTTTGCTTCATTAACTTTGGCAATATGTCTTGTGTTGGAAAGATAGTTGAAATCTCTGTGTTCAATATCTTCCAGAGATAACAATTTCAAGATTGCTTTTTCCAATGATTTCAATCCCGCTTTCGTCAAAGTTGAAATCAAAACAGCATCTTCCATCTGAAGCATGTTTGGTAAATCAGATTTATTTGCAATAATAATACGTTTCTTATGATTGGTTAACTCTAAAAGTTCTTTATCTTCTTTGGTCAAAATTTTGGATTGGTCTAAGACAAGCAAAACAAGTTCTGCTTCGTTAAGTGCCTTCATAGAGCGGTTTACACCAATCTTTTCCACAACATCAGAGGTTTCTCTAATCCCCGCTGTATCAATTAGATTAAGTGTAACACCACTGATGTTGACATACGCTTCGATGGTATCTCTTGTCGTTCCTTCAACATCGGTGACGATGGCTTTATCTTCATCGATAAGTGCGTTTAATAAGCTACTTTTCCCAACATTGGGCTTCCCGATAATGACGGTTTTAACACCTTCTCGAATCATCTGGTTTTTATTGGATTCTTTGAGGAGTTCATCAATTTCTAGAAGTAAATCTTCCGTCTTCGGTTTGATGATTTCTTTGCTCATTACAATCGCATCATCGTATTCCGGATAATCGATGTTGACTTCAATTTGAGCAATGATTGTGAGAAGTTTGGATCTCAAGTTTCTGATCAGTTTGGAAGTCTCTTTCTGAATGCCTAAGTTTGCAATCTTCATCGCCTGTTCGCTCTTCGCATGAATCAGATCCATGATGGATTCAGCTTCCACCAAATCGATTCTCCCATTTAAATATGCACGTTCACTAAACTCACCAGGCTCAGCCAATCTGATACCAAGTGAGAGAATTCTTTCTAAGACTTTACTGGTAATCAAAATACCACCATGCGTCGACACTTCGACGACATCCTCGGCGGTAAATGTTTTGGGCGCTTTCATCACTGCCACCATGACCTCATCAAGATCAGTGCCATCGGCATTCATGATGTGGCCATAGTGGATCGTGTGGGATTTGACCTTCGTCAAGTCCTTTCCTCTAAAGATTTGATTGAATGCTTTGATTGAATCATCTCCACTGATTCGAATCACAGAGATACCTGCAGTACCATATGCTGTTGATATAGCGGCAATCGTATCAAAGTTCATTCTTTACTTCCTTTTCTGTAATTGTTTTTCTTGACTTTCTTGGTTTTTGAAATGGTTTGCCACGCAGTGGATTGAATCCACGATGTAAGTCTCTAGTTACAATAAACAACACAATGAACAACCCCATGATGGTTCCAAGAACGATATAACCACTGCCTAAGATAATGCCAAGCATCGCAACATACCATAAGGTTGCTGCTGTTGTGATACCCTTAACGACATTGGCCTGGTCTTTAATGATAACACCGGCACCGATAAACCCTATACCGGTAATGACCTGGCCGATCATTCTTTGTTGTTCTGGTGTGATGGTTAATCCACCGTTTTGAAGATCTATTTGTTCGAGAAACATGAGATGTTGCATGACTGCAATCCCTGCAGCTCCCATAGCAACCAGTACATGGGCAGAGAGTCCTGCTGCTTTGCCTACATTCTGTCTTTCAAGCCCTACAAATGCTGAAAAAATATAGGTTAAAGCTAGAGGAAGAATAACCATGACTAAGATTTGAGTCCAATCTAAATCGAAATCTAGAATCATTTTTGTTTTCTCCTTTCTAGATAGATTTGATTAAAGTGTACTTTGTTTTGATGATTTTGATGGTAGCCTAAAATAGCTTCCAAATTTACATTAGTCGCTGAATTGAAAATGAGTTGATCAACGTCAGGTTGATCTTTCTTGAGCGTTTCAATCAGCGCCTTAATTTCTCTACGTTTTGATGATGTCTTTTCAGCAACAACTGTACATCCGCAGTTCATTGCTTGAATACCACTATGCTTGATCCATCGTTCGATATCATGTTCTTTGATGAACATCATCGGTCTGATGAGTTCAATGTTTTCAAAGTTTTCAGCTTCGATCTTAGGAACCATCGTCATAAACTTCCCATTATAGAACATGTTCATGAGGGTTGTTTCAATGACGTCATTGAAATGATGCCCTAAAGCGAGTTTGTTACATCCCAAATCAAGTGCTGCTTTGTATAAGAATCCTCTTCTCATTCTAGCGCACATATAACATGGGTTTTCCTTAGCAATTTTTCCGATGACATCAAAAATCTCAGATTCCTTGATGATTAGAGGAATACCTAGATAGTCTGCATTACTTTCAAGTAATTCGCGATTCACAGGAAGAAACCCAGGATCCATGGATAAAAAGACAAGTTCAAAATCAATTTTATTATGTTTTTTCAATTCTTGAAACAGTTTTGCCATGATGAGACTGTCTTTGCCACCTGACATGGCAACTGCAATCTTATCTCCAGGAGCAATCAATTCATATTCATTGATCGCTTTGACAAAAGGAACGAAGATATCTTTCTTATACGTCTTCGATATGCTTTTCTCAATATCTTCAAGTGGCAATCTTGGTTTTTCAACAAGAATGGTCTGACAACTTTGCATGTTATGCCTCGTTGTATGCCTGAACGACAGCCTCGACATCTTTGATGAAATCAGGAAGCTGATCCCAGCTTTCCAGTTTTGCACCTGATGCTTTGGCGTGTCCACCACCACCATATCTGTTGGCGAGTTCATTGATGGTTGGTCCGTTGGATCTCAGTCTGATTCTGACTTCGTTTGGATACTCGATGAAGAGTGCCCAAACAGGATATCCTTCGATTCCCCCTAAGAGACCGACGACAGATGCTGCCTGTTCGTCAGTAACCTGGTACTTTTCAATGATGTCTCTGGTCATTTTAAGATAGACAAACCCTTGGGTTGTC
>QKIB01000019.1 GCA_003249785.1 Acholeplasmatales bacterium | reverse complement strand
AATGAAGAAGTGGAAGCATGGGAAAAGAAAGATCCAATGATCCGTTTCAAAAAGTATTTGATGGATAAAGGCTATTGGACCGAGGAAGAAGACAAGAAGCTTGAAGAAGAAACATTAAACTTTGTGGGAGAAACCTTCAAGAAAGTTGAAGCTTCTGGTTACTCTAAGATTGAAGATATCTTCAAGTATACTTATGACAAGATGACCCCACAACTTGAAGAACAATATGAAAACTATATGAAATTTTTAGAAGAAGGTGGAAAGTAAAATGGCAATCCTCACCTTATTAGATGCAATCAATCAAGCACTAGACCAAAAAATGGCAGATGATTCAAGAGTTGTTATTTTTGGTGAAGATACTGGTTACGAAGGCGGTGTCTTCAGAGTCACTGCAGGTTTACAAAAGAAATATGGGGAAGACCGCGTGTTTGACACGCCGATTGCTGAGGCAGCAATCACTGGTAGTGCCATTGGTATGGCACTTAACGGACTGATTCCAATTGCTGAAATCCAGTTTGATGGATTTATGTTTCCTGGATACACAGAAATCGTAACCCATATGGCAAGATATAGAACACGTACACGTGGTAGACATAGTCTGCCTTTAGTTGTGAGATTCCCTGTCGGTGGTGGTATCAGAGCCTTAGAACACCATTCAGAAAGTGTTGAAACACTTTTGGGACACATTCCAGGACTCAAAGTCGTGATTCCATCAACACCTTATGATGCAAAAGGTCTCATGATCTCTGCAATCGAAGATCCTAACCCAGTTATTTTCATGGAACCTAAACGTATTTATCGTGCAGGTAAACAAGAAGTTCCTGAAGAAATGTATCGTATTCCGATTGGAAAAGCGAAAGTCGTCAAAGAAGGTACAGATGTCACTGTCGTTGCATGGGGCGCGATTGTTCGTGAAGTTGAAAAGGCAATCAAACTCTTGGATGATGACATCAGTGTTGAAATCATTGACTTAAGAACCATTAACCCAATTGATGAAGAAACCATTTTGGAATCGGTGAAGAAAACTGGAAGATTCATCGTTGTTCAAGAAGCAGTGAAGAGCTATGGTCCAGGTGCTGAACTCATTTCAATCGTGAATGAAAAAGCATTCTTGTATCTAGAAGCAGCTCCAGCACGTGTCACAGGATTTGACATCGTTGTTCCACTGCCAAGAGGCGAAAACTATCATTTCGTTCAACCAGAACGTATCGCAGCTGAAATTAAAAAAGTTGTGAAGTTCTAAAGGAGGATTTATTATGTATGATTTTAAATTTGCAGATATCGGTGAAGGGATTCACGAAGGCCGAATCTTAAAATGGAATTTTAAAGTCGGAGACAAAGTTAAGGAAGGCGATACCTTGGTCATTGTTGAAACAGACAAAGTCAATGCTGAACTCCCTTCACCTGTTGATGGCATTATTGAAAAACTAGGTGCACAAGTTGGCGATACCATTGAAGTTGGACAAACGGTTGTCTTGATCAATGATGGATCCAAAGATGAACCTAAAGCGTCAAAAGAAGAACCTAAAGAATCGAAAAAAGAACCACTTGCTGAAGGAAAGACAGCGCCTGGAGTGATTGGTGAAATTGAAGTCAGTGAAGAAGTCATGGCTTCAAGCGATGAAAACAAGACGACCAAATCAGAAGTCTCTGGCAAGGTTCTGGCTACGCCAGTTGCTAGAAAACTTGCAAAAGATTTGGGTGTTGACATTACCAAGATCCAAGGTTCTGGTGAAATGGGTCGTGTCATGAAAGAAGATATCTATCAGGCATCGAGCCAGAAACAACAACCTCAAAGCATTTCGATTCCTAAAGTGAATGTAACAGCAACCGGAGATGTCGAATACGTTCCAATCTCCAGTTTGAGAAAAGCAGTTGTTAGAAGCATGACCTTATCCAAACAGATCATTCCTCATACTGTTTTAATGGATGAAGTGGTTGTTGACAAACTCGTTGACTTAAGAAATAAAGTCAAGGAACAAGCTGCAGCACAAGACATCAAACTGACTTATATGGCATTCATCATGAAAGCTGTTGTCTTAGCCTTAAAGAAATATCCATGGTTTAACGCAAGTTTCGATCAGGAAAATGAACGCATGATCCTAAAGAAATACGTCAATCTCGGTATGGCTGTTGATACACCAGCTGGATTGATTGTACCGAATGTGAAAAATGCGGATCATAAGAGTATCCTAGAACTCGCCAAAGAATTAAGAGGTCTAGCTGACGCTGCACTTGAACGCAAACTACAACTTTCAGATCTTCAAAACACAACATTCACCATCACCAATTTTGGGGCTGCTAATGTTGCATTTGGAACACCAATCATCAATCATCCTGAAGTCGGGATCTTGGGTGTTGGTAAAATTGCTCAAAAGCCAATCGTTGAAAACGGGGAAATCAAACCTGCTTATGTCATGCCTTTGTCATTAGCGGTTGATCATCGTGTCATCGATGGTGCTGACGCTGGAAGATTTTTAAATGACATAAAGTCTTTATTAAGTGACCCAATGATGTTATTATTATCTTGAGGTGATACGATGAAGACATATGATGTAATCGTTTTGGGTGGCGGACCAGGCGGCTATGTAGCAGCCATTAAGGCAGCACAGTTAGATATGAAGGTCGCACTCATAGAAAAAGAAGTTGTCGGAGGCATCTGTTTAAACCACGGATGTATTCCAACCAAAACCTTATTAAAAAATGCTAAAGTCTATAAGACCATCATGCATGCTAAAGATTATGGTGTTACCATTGATGGAGAAATCAGCTATGATTGGCCATCCATGATGAAAAGAAAGAACCTTGTCGTGAAGAAACTCACGATGGGTGTTGGATCTTTACTCAAGAAAAATGGTGTTGAAGTCTTTTCTGGATTAGGAAAAGTTTTATCCAAAAATCAGATTGAAGTAAATGGTGAAGTATTAGAGGCAAAGAACTTGATTCTTGCAACTGGTGCAAGCC
>QKIB01000140.1 GCA_003249785.1 Acholeplasmatales bacterium | reverse complement strand
GAAGATGTCATCATTACTGTGACCAACAATGGCTACATCAAACGCATGAAAGTGGACCACTACAAGACACAGAATCGCGGTGGTGTCGGCATGTCTGGCATCAAGGTTCATGAAGATGATTATGTTGAACATATCCTCATGACGTCAACCCATGATTACCATCTATTCTTTACGAACAAAGGTCGTGTCTACAAGATCAAAGGCTATCAAATTCCTGAAGGATCCAGACAGTCCAAAGGCTTACCGATTGTCAATCTTCTAGACTTTGATTCTGATGAAACACTTACTTCATTCACAAGCGTCAAGAACTTTGAAGACGAAAACGAATACTTGACTTTCATCACGAAACGCGGTGTTGTCAAACGTACGCCAATCAGTGATTATCAAAACATTAGAACCAATGGAATCATCGCGCTCACACTGCGTGAAAACGATGAACTCATCGCGGTTAGATCCACCAACGGACAGAAAGAAATCATCCTTGGAGCATCCAATGGGAAGGCAATTCGTTTTGCTGAAACAGATGTCAGATCCATGGGTAGAACCGCAGGCGGTGTTCGTGGTATGAACATCGGTGAACAAGATGAAATTGTTGGAGCTGCCATTGTCGATAATGATCAAGAAGAAATTCTTGTTATTACGGAAAAAGGCTTTGGTAAGCGAACAATCGTTGAAGAGTATCGTAAACAAATTCGCGGTGGTAAAGGTGTGAAGACAGTCAACGTTACTGAAAAGAACGGCAAGTTATCCACTTTAAGAACCGTTACAGATGATCAAGATTTGATCGTTGTCTCAGATAAAGGTGTCGTCATCAGAACACACGTCGATCAGATTTCTCAGACAAAGCGCGCCACTCAAGGCGTCCGCATTATTCGTCTCAGACCAGATCATAAAGTTTCAACAATCGCTCTAGTTCCAAGACAAGATGAGATCGATGAAGAAACCGGTGAAGAACCACAATTTGTTCAAGAAACCATTCAAGTTGAATCAGATAAAAAAGTTGTTGAAACCGTCGAACTTGCACCAGATGAAGTTGAAGAAGCACAAGAAGAAACCATCTCTACAGATAGTTTGTTTGACGAATAAGTTTTAACTCATCATTTAAGCCATTCCGAAAACGGAATGGTTTTTTTGCTATTGAGTTAGGGGTGCGGTATAATAGGCTATATGATATAGAAATGAGCGGGGAAAAACAAAGATGAAAAACCAGAATCAGTCACAGATTTATTTCTTCTATGTAGGTGCTTTTTTTATCTTGAATATTCTCAACACATACATGCTCACCATCCAAGGACTCAATCGTTACATCGCGCCTTTCAAACATACTTTCTTGGGTGAAATCAATGCTTTTTTAGGCAACTTTTCAATTCTTCTAATGATTGTTTTGGTTGCTTTTTTCATCATCAGAAGAGCACGTGGACGTATGTTTTTTCTACTTCTATTAACGTTAGGTCTTAATGTATTTATCTTTTTCATGAGTATTTTTAATTTGTATTTTGGGACAGCTTTTTCGGTTTCATCCCTCGTCCTTCTGAACAATCCCTCGGATGCTTTAGCGCACGGAACGTATCAACAAGTCTTCCTTGAACTCTTCACATATTACAGAATTTTGATCTTCTTTCCCACCTTCATTTTGCTAGCTGTTTTCTTACTTTCCAATCTGAAAGAGATGAAAAGAATTTACTTCTATGTTCCTATCAAACATTACTTGATCGGATTTTTGAGTGCATCTCTAATTATCATCGTTGCTGTATTTTCTTACTTCCAACAGTTTAAATCAACCCTCCCAATAGATGCTGTCAAATCAACGTATGCCGCTCAAAATTTAGGTGTTTATCCTTACTATTTTGGTGAGTTTTTAGGGATGGATTACACTATTGATACCAAAGATTTTCTCGAACTTGATACAGATGAAGATATCACATTAGCTTATGATGCCTATAATAAAAATCAAACATCTTACACCAACTTTTTTGATGGACAAACCTATTCAAATGATCTGACTTTAGACCAAGCGGTTACTGATTTATACGTGGATTCTTCGATTAGTAACGGCAATTCATTAAGTGGCATTTTAGCTGGACGAAACCTTGTTTTAGTTCATATTGAATCGATGAATCATTTCTTATTAGACAATCCATATACCAGTGAAAGACTGGAATTTTTCCACCATATTTTCGAACAAAGTTTCGTTTTCAATAACTTTTACAACAATGTTGGTATGGGCGTTAGTTCTGATGCCGAACTCTCTGTTTTAACTGGACTCTATCCAAGAGGAGACAGTGTTTTATACTGGGAAGATGAAGAAAAACAGTATGATTTAGATACACTTGTTAAGTATTTCAATCAAGAATCTTACATCACTCAAGCGATTCATGGAGACTATAGTTCCTTCTATAATCGCGCGTATGTCTATCCCAATATGATGGGTTTTGATGATTTTTATTCACTTGAAGATTTCATTCAAGATGGGTATCGTATCGAAAACGGATATGAATATGACACGACAAACCATCTAGTACATCTCAGTCCATGGATTAGTGATTACTTTTTGGCTGACACCGTCAGCGAAAAAGGACAATTTTATAACACCATTTCAACACCATTTATGTTGTTTCCGGTAACGATGATGCCCCATACACCTTTTGATTTTGATCCCAATGGCGATCGCATTGATGTTTATCCACAATACGTTGATCTCATTCAAAATCTAACTCTAAAATACATCAATTATGCTGATTATTATAACGACACAATGAAACGTTTCTTCTTAGATGATCAAAATCAGGACCAAACTTTGGACAATACCGTCTATATTTTCTATAGTGATCATGGGTCAGGGTTAAAGAATGGTGATTTGAACACATTATTTGATAGAGACCTTTCCATTATGGAATCCAGAAAAATCTTACAACAAATTGTATCCTTCATTTATGTTCCTGGCGATACATATGTAGATTACGGC
>QKIB01000009.1 GCA_003249785.1 Acholeplasmatales bacterium | reverse complement strand
ATCATTTTCTGGATTGCCATTCTGTTCACACTTATCAGTGGTCTTGATTATTTCATCAAGAACAGAAAAGTGATTCTTGAAAGTATTTAAAAGTAAAAGACAACGTTGTTGACTAAGATAATATGGAGGTACACAAAACATGGACAAAGATAAACGTGCGCAAGCCCTAGAGGCTGCAATGAAACAAATTGAAAAACAATATGGTAAGGGATCGATTATGAGATTGGGTGATGAACCTGATCGCCATGTGGCTGCGACTCCATCTGGATCACTTGGTCTTGATATTGCACTTGGTATCGGTGGTTATCCAAAAGGACGCATCATCGAAATCTACGGACCTGAAAGTTCTGGTAAGACCACTCTTGCACTTCATGCGATTGCAGAAGTTCAAAAAAGAGGTGGATATGTCGCATTCATCGATGCTGAACACGCATTGGATCCAAAATATGCGAAAGCATTAGGTGTTGATGTCGACAATCTGATTCTTTCACAACCAGATACCGGTGAACAGGCATTAGAAATTGCTGAAGCACTGATTCGTAGCGGTTCAGTGGAAACGATTGTCATCGATTCTGTTGCTGCTCTCGTTCCTGAAGCGGAAATTAATGGTGAAATGGGTGATTCTCATGTGGGCTTACAAGCACGTTTGATGAGTCAAGCGATGAGAAAGCTTTCCGGTGTCATTTCTAAAGCGAATGCGACAGCAATCTTCATCAACCAGATCAGAGAAAAAGTCGGAGTCATGTTTGGAAACCCTGAAACCACACCGGGTGGACGTGCACTCAAATTCTATGCATCCGTCCGTTTGGAAATCAGAAGATCTGAAGCAATCAAAAATGCAACCGACATCATTGGGAATAAAGCTAACATAAAGGTCGTCAAGAATAAGGTAGCTCCACCGTTCAAAACAGTATCTGTAGATATCATTTACGGAGAAGGCATTTCCAAAGTTGGTGAACTGATTGATTTGGCATCCAATTTGGACATCATACAAAAGAGCGGTGCATGGTTTGCCTATAATGGTGAAAAGATTGGACAAGGCAGAGAAAACGCAAAACAATACCTTTCCGACCATCAGGATATCTATGACAAGATCTTCAATCAGGTCTTGGATAACTACAAAATTTCGTATAACGATTAAAGAGCATTCATGCTCTTTTTTTATAGGCGTTTTACTATAAAATTTATAAACTATCTAGTATAATATTTTTGAAAATAAAGACAGGAGTGATATGATGCATCAAAAATTATTTGACGAATTCCATCAATATCTTCAGAAAGAAGAAAAAGACAAAGCGGTTGTTTTTGCCTTGGATCTTTTGAAGAACCAAACGCTATCCATCGAACAGTTGTATCAAGACCTACTCACCCCAGCTTTGACTATGTTCGAATGTGAGGAAAAGGATGAAGAAATTTGTATCTGGAAAGAACATTTCAGAACCTCGATCATTCGAACCATTCTTGAAAGTAGTTACTTATATATCGTGGAAAGAGCGAAACAGGTTCCAAAGAAGAACAAGAAGGTTGTTGTTTTGACACCTGCATTTGAATATCATGAAATTGGAGTAATCATGGTTGCTCATTATCTGTTACTGGAAGGATTTGATGCTTCATATATTGGAGCAAATACGCCAAAGCATGATATCTTATCAGCGATTAGAGCCTATCATCCAGATTTTGTAGCGTTAAGTGTGACTACACCTTATAATATCGTCATCACCAAACAGGTCACTGATGAAATCAAGAGATTCTTCCCTGAAGTGAAAATCATTTTGGGTGGCCAGGCATTTGCAAGCAATGAAAGCACTCATTCCATCCAGTATGATTATTTATTCAAATCGATTGAAGATCTCAAGACGTTTGGAAAAGAGGTGAGTCGATGAAACTCGCTTTTCAAGTCGCTTGGCGCTTTTTAATGTCAGCGAAAAGACAAACCATTATCATCATCTTGGGGATTGCCGTCGGTGTATCTGTTCAGGTATTCATCGGATCACTCATCACTGGGCTCCAAAAGAGTTTAGTCGATACAACCATCGGATCTTCCTCGCAAATCACTGTAGTCAGTGATACATCGGATGCTACATTTTCTAATTACACAAATATCATCTCAGATCTCAATGCCTCCACGCAAGAGATTTCAGTGATTACACCTGTTCTTGATTTGGGTGGGATTCTTAGTAAAGGCATTGACAAGAAAGAAATCCTCTATAGAGGGTTTGAATTTGACACAGCAAATCAGATTTACGGATTTGATACAAAACTCACAGAAGGTAGTTTGCCTACTGGGATCAATCAGGTTGTCTTGGGACAAACTTTAAAGACAGATTTAAATTTAAGTGTCGGTGATCCCATTGACATTGAAATTCTAGGAACGACAAGAACATTGACTGTTGTAGGATTCTTTGATTTCAATGTTGCTTTAATTAATGATTCATGGGGCATTGGAACACTAGGTGCACTTCAAGATATCTTAGGAGATACAACTAAGGTTTCTTCAATTGAAATGCAAATCAAAGATGTCTTTCAAGCAGAAACACTTGCCCAGACATTTGATACGATGCTACAAGCAGACCAGCTCAAAACAGAAAACTGGATGACTCAGAATCAAGAACTATTGAGTGGTCTACAAGGACAAAGCTCATCATCTTTAATGATTCAAGTCTTTGTTATTATCTCTGTTGTTCTAGGAATTTCTTCAGTCTTGGCAATTACAGTCATGCAGAAATCAAGACAAATCGGTATCATGAAAGCGATGGGAATTTTGGATAAAGATGCTTCACGCATTTTCTTGTTTGAAGGATTCTTACTAGGCATATTTGGAGCCATTACAGGAGTTTTACTCGGATTAGGCTTGTTATACTCATTTACCACATTTGCATTAAAACCAGATGGTAATCCAGTTGTTCCATTGTTCATCGATCCATCATTTATCGGATTATCAGCTATGATCGCTCTTGTGGCATCCACACTTGCATCCCTCATTCCAGCAATTAAGTCATCCAAGATGACAGTCATCGAGGTGATCAGAAATGCCTAAAATCATTGAGCTAACAAACATTAATAAAATCTATGGTGAAAAGACTCAAAATCCGACACAAGTCTTATTCGATCTAAATCTGAGCTTTGAAGAAAAATCATTTAATTCCATCATTGGTCAATCCGGAAGTGGGAAGAGCACACTATTAAATATCATGGGAACGCTTGATAAAGCGACCAGTGGCAGTGTCAAGATCAATCAGATTGAAACAAGCAATATGACCAAGAACCAATTATCCAT
Source organism: Acholeplasmatales bacterium (assembly GCA_003249785.1). Lineage (GTDB taxonomy): Bacteria > Bacillota_I > Bacilli_A > Acholeplasmatales > Acholeplasmataceae > Peloplasma. Next base: position 7,894 of record QKIB01000009.1, on the reverse strand, counting down.
GCTCAGGAATGAAACGATCGGATTTATCTTTCAATTCCATTATCTGCTTCCTGAATTTACAGCACTAGAAAATGTTCTGATGCCTTATCGAATCTCCAAAAAGCCTGTGACAGTAGAAGTTATGAACCGTGCGAATGAACTTTTGGAAATCGTTGGTTTGACCAAGGTTAAGAACAACTTGTCTATCAATTTATCAGGTGGTCAACAGCAAAGAGTTGCGATTGCAAGAAGCTTGATTAACAATCCAAAAATCATCTTGGCAGATGAACCTACAGGTAATTTGGATAGTGATACCACTGAACAAGTTTATGACTTGCTTAGAAAAATCAATGAAACCTATCATACAACATTCATTATCATTACACATGATAGACATATTGCTGAAAAAGCAGATCGGATCATTGAAATCAAAGATGGTCGAATCAATTTGGATATCACAAAATAAAAAAAAGCCGTCTCGGCTTTTTCTTTTCTAATTGGGAATGACAGTTAATGGGTTTTGATCATGGAATGAAAATTTCACATACTCTGTAAAACTCAAATCTTTTCCACCGGATGTGATGACATAGTCAACCTTGAGATACAGATTGGGTTCACTAACGGTGACAAACCACAAAGGATGTGCAGGTAAATCGTAGTTGAATGATATAGACATGTATCGTGTCGTTGGAGCTGCTGTAACTTTTGTTCCTAAAGATCTCATGTCAGACCAGTCAGTTTGAAGAACTGGTGTTAAGGAAACGGATTTGACGATATAATTATCTTTCGTTTCATAGGTCACTGCAAATTTAAAATATCCACCAGACCATGAACTGGTTTCTTCATCCCATGTCGGATTTTTCAATTCATCCCAGACAATGTTTAGGTTGAATGCGTTGATCCCATCTGGATTCAAGAACTTCTTGACATAAATCGTAGAATCAGAAACTTCTGTATCGAAATTCACAACTTTGCTTGAAGTGTAACTCCCAATATATATACCAGAAAATAAAGCAATAGGGGCAACGACTAAGAAGATGAAAAGTATGATCTGGATCCGATAGGTATGTACCCATGTCCAGAAAGTTTTTTTAGGTTCGATTTTAACTTGTTTCATCGAGTTAAGACTCCTTTTTCATGTGTTCATGTCTTATTATACATGAATTTAATAAAAATAAAAGAGCATGTGAAAATAACACTGGTTTCTTCATTGACTTGAATGCAAAAAATAAGGTATAATGAAGTGGTACAACATGTATAGGACAATTTGATGAAATCAATTGTTAAAAATATTATCTATGGAGGTGTAGTATGTTAATACCAATCATCTCCGGTTTGCTAGGTTTACTTGTAGGGTTAATTGTTGGATATTTTATTCGCGTATGGCACCGCGAAAAGAGTATCAAAGCAACTCGTGAGTTAGCTGAAAAAATTGTTGAAGACGGAAAAAAAGAAGCCGAAAAAGCGAAAAGAGAAAGTGTTTTAGAAGCCAAACAAGAAATATTTGTGTTACGCAAAGATTTTGATAATGACATGCGTGAACGCAGACAGGTAGTTGTCAACCTTGAAAACAAGGTTAGCCAACGAGAAGACACATTGAATCGTCGTGCTGTGCATTTGGATAAACGTGAAGAAACGTTGGCACTGCGTGAAGAAAAGCTTGATGAAAAGAAAGAACAACTCGAACAATTAAATAGCAAAGCGGAAGAAGTTTTAAAACAACAAGAAACAAAGCTGATCGAAATTTCTGGTCTCAGTGTAGAACAAGCCAGAGAAATCATCATGGCAAGAGTCAAAGAGGATATCTCTGATGAAATTGCCACGTACATCAGAGATGAAGAAGAAAAAGCAAAGAACGAAGTTCAAACTCGTTCCAAGCAACTCTTATCCCTTGCAATTCAGAAGTATGCAAGTGAAACAACGACAGAAAGAACTGTCTCGGTTGTTGATTTGCCAAACGATGAAATGAAGGGAAGAATCATTGGACGCGAAGGACGTAATATTCGCACCATTGAGGCATTAACCGGTGTTGACCTCATTATCGATGACACACCTGAAGCAGTCGTATTAAGCGGATTTGATCCGATCAGAAGAGAAATTGCCAAGCGTGCATTAAGTACGTTAGTATCCGATGGTCGTATTCATCCAGGCCGTATTGAAGAAGTGGTAGAAAAAGCAAGAGTCGAAGTTGACATGTTCATCAGAGAAGCTGGTGAAGATGCAGTCTTTAAGACAGGCATTGGACGTATCCATCCTGACCTTGTGAAGTTATTAGGTAGATTAAGTTTCAGAACCAGCTACGGTCAAAACGTACTCAAGCATTCGATTGAAGCTGCGTTCTTGGCTGGTAAACTCGCTGCAGAAATTGGTGAAGACGAATTTCTTGCAAGACGTGCCGGTCTACTTCATGATATCGGTAAAGCCGTGGATCATGAGATTGAAGGCGGACACGTTGAAATCGGTGTTAACATTGTCAATCGCTATAAAGAACCCAAAGAAGTTGTTGATGCCATCGCATCACACCATGGAGACAAGGAACCAGAAAGCATCATCGCTGTATTGGTTGCTGCTGCAGATGCACTCAGTGCTGCACGTCCAGGTGCGAGAAGCGAATCCATGGAAAACTATATCAAACGTTTGGAACAATTAGAAGCCATTTCCAATGAAATTCCTGGTGTTGAAAAATCATATGCTATTCAGGCTGGACGTGAAGTCAGAGTCATTGTAAAAGCAGAACAAATCGATGATTTATCAACCTTCAAGGTTGCACGCGAAATCAAGGAACAAATTGAAGAAAAGATGACTTATCCTGGTACCATTAAGGTCACAGTCATCCGTGAAACACGCGCAACAGATATTGCAAAATAAGAGGCTCAGGCCTCTTTTTGTTAGAAAGAAGTGAAATGATGAAAATCTTATTTATCGGTGATCTTTATGGCAAGCCAGGACTTGACATGCTCAATGAACATTTGCCAGAACTTAAGGATCAATACAGGCCTAATTTAATCATCGTCAATGCGGAAAATGCTGCGAATGGTCGTGGGATTAATTTAAAGATTTATAAAGAGTTGATGCAGCAAGGCATTCATGCGATTACCATGGGCAATTGGGTGTGGGGTAATCGTGAACTTTTTGAGTTTATCGATGATTCCAATGTCATTAGACCTCTAAATTTCAGAAGTGCACCAGGCAAAGGTTATCTTGTTGTCAACTACAACGGAAAGAAAGTTTTGGTAATCAACGCACTGGGTAGAACCTTCATGAATCCCAATATCGATGATCCGTTTACGGAAATTGAAAAACTGGTACAATCCATTGAAGCCGACTACAGTTTTGTCGACTTTCATGCTGAAGCAACCAGCGAAAAGGTTGCACTAGGTCATTATCTGGATGGAAAAGTTGATGTGGTTGTCGGTACGCATACGCATGTACCAACTGCAGATGCCAGAGTTTTACCAAATGGCACACTCTATATCACAGATGTTGGTATGACCGGACCACTCAATGGTGTGATTGGTGTTACAAAAGAAATTGTGTTAGACCGTTTCTTGAATGGATTTTCAATACCAAACGAAGTGGCACCGGGTCCAAGACAACTCAATGCTGTCATTTTGGATTTGGATAAGAAGACGATTGAGCACATTCATATGGAAAGCGAAACAGTATAATGCATACTGTTTTTTCATGTATAATAAGCATAGGTGATTTTTATGAGTAACATAGATATAGAAAAATATTTCAAGCCCGACTTGAAAAAAGCAAGAAAAAGAAGTCAAAATGCAATTGAAGAACTTCATTTCAAGTTAAGTGATGCCTATCAAAAGATAGGTGTTAATTCATCATACATGATTCATACCTATGGGTGCCAAGGCAATGAGGCCGATACGGAGACCATGGCAGGGATTCTTGAACTGATGGGTTTTTCTAAAGCGACATCAGAAGCGGAAAGTGATGTTATTATCTTAAATACCTGTGCCATCAGAGAAAATGCAGAAAACAGAATTTGGGGCGAACTTGGCAGATTAAAATCCTACAAGAAACAAAATCCCAACCTTATTTTGGGATTGGCAGGATGTATGGCACAAGAAGAAAACGTCGTCGAACGTATTTTAAAGAAATACCAGTATGTGGATCTCGTTTTTGGTACCCATAATATTTATAAGCTCCCTCAATATATCGAAACAGCATTTTATTCAAAAGAACGCGTGATTGAAGTCTATTCTCAAGAAGGCGAAATCGTTGAAAATCTACCGAAGATCAGAAACCATCAACATAAGGCATGGGTCAATATCATGTTTGGTTGTGACGAGTTTTGTACTTACTGCATCGTCCCTTATACAAGAGGGAAAGAACGATCTAGGGCGAAAGAAGAAATCATCAATGAAGTCAAAGAACTCGTTGTTGATGGGTATAAAGAAATTACGCTTTTAGGACAAAATGTCAATGCCTATGGGAAGGATTTCAAAGACGAACACTATACGTTTGGTGATCTCTTGAGAGATTTAAATGATCTAGGTATGGAACGTATCAGATTCACCACAAGTCATCCACATGACCTCGATCAAAAGACGATGGATGCTATGAGAGATTGTGAACATGTCATGCCATATTTTCATTTACCTGTACAATCAGGTAGTAATGCTGTCCTTAAAAAAATGAACAGACATTACACAAAAGAATCCTATCTTGAAATCTTGAATAGACTTAAAACAACAGTTCCTGGTATTTCTGTAACTACAGATATCATCGTCGGTTTCCCTGGTGAAACGGATGCTGATTTCAAAGAAACGTTGGATCTTGTTGATCAAGCTCATTTCGAAGGTGCATTCACATTTGTCTTTTCGAAACGCGAGGGAACACCTGCAGCAACATTTGAAGATGATACACCAGAAGAAGTTAAAAAAGAGAGACTTTATATCTTGAATGATCGAATCAATGACGGGTATCTCATCGGTAGTCAACGCTTTTTAAACCAGACTGTCAAGGTTTTGGTTGATGGTGTTTCCAAGCATGATGAACATGTGCTTGCTGGTTATTCTGAACATAATAAACTTGTCAATTTCAAAGGCGATCCAAGTCTAATCGGGCAGATTGTGAATGTTAAAATCACTGTTGCTAAAACATGGTTTTTGTTAGGAGAATTGCTATGACAGAGAAAGAAAAACTGATTCAAATGATCAAAGAAAATGACGAGATCAAACGGTATGCTCGCATCGAAAAATTAATCAATGAGAATAAAGATTTGAAGAAGAAATTCGGGCAACTTAAAGTCATACAAAAGCAGCTGATCAACGCCAAACACATCGAGAAAAAGCAAGCGGTCATCGATCTTGAAAAAAGATATCAGGAAGTTTTGGACGAGATTGAAACGTATCCACTCATGTCGGATTATATGGCTTTACAAGGCGACATTAACGAAATGGTGCAAACCATCCAATCCATCATTGAAGATGGCATTGAAAAAGATTTTGAATCCTAACGGTCTATATCGGCCGTTTTTCTATAAAAAAAGATAAAAAACTTGATAAAAAGGCCAAAACATTGTATTATGAATACAAAGAGTTCAAGTAGGAGGTTCGTTATGCCTAGACTTAAAAGGGAAAGCAATGTAACCGTAGGAACAAAGGAATATAAGATCGATGAATTGTTAAAAACAATCATCTATTTACCTGCGGACCAAATCAAGACTTTCTTCATAGAATTAGGATTGAAAATTCCTCGTGAACTGAGAATGTTCGTCTTAAGAGAAACTCTGCGTGCAAAAGTCATCGAAACCAGAAAATCTAGATTGACTTTAGCAGACGAACTCAACTACCGTTTATCATGGTTTACCGAATACTCAGAAGCACAACTTGAAAACCTTCTGATCTTTTTTGACGATCACACACTAGAAAGAACATTCCTTGAAGAATTCTGGACTGATCTTATTTCCTATCTCGTTGAAAAAGAAGTCTCACCTAAACATTTAAAGACACTCCTTGACGATAGCATTGCCTATGTCAAGAAGCATGGTTTAGAATTGCCAAACATGAAGACATTTAACCGTGACATCAAAGATTTGTTCTTCGATAGTTTCGGACGAATTGATGGACTTGCTCCAGCGAAATTTAGACCAGTTCTCTATAAGAGTTCTACGTTATCTGAGATTCGTGATCTTGGAACCAAGTATGAAGTCGATGTTCCAAGAAGATTAAAGAAATCTGAACTTGCTGACATCATCATCAAAGAACTTAAGGATCGTGGGCAATACACTGAAAAATTAGAAAATGATATTCGCGGTATGTCAGTTATCGTCATGCAACGATTTGCTATTGACCATGACATTAAGGCATCAACTGAACTGAAGAAAGAAGAAATCATTGAATATATCCTTGCCAATGCCAAGGAAACCAAAGAAACTTATTTTGTTCCTGAATCTCAAAAAGATTATGACAAGGAAGTTGAAGAGGTTCAGGACAGTTCTGAAGAAAGCGACATGATGGAAGCGGAAGTGAACAAACCATCCGAACCTGAAGTTGTTGAAGAAGAACAAATAGAAGAACAAAATGAAGAACCTACTGAAGAAACGATTCCAGAACCACAACCTGAACCAGAAGCAGAACCTGAACAAGAATCATCAGAAGACGAAGAGGAAAAAACCGAAGAACCTGAACAACAAGCTGAACCTCAAGCTCTTGTTGAACAACCACGGATGCAAGTCGTTCAAAGCAATATCGACTTATCCGGCATTGTGAATGAAATCAAAAAGCTGAGAGAAACCTTTGAAGCTGTTCTTCTTACACAAAAAGTCGAACAAGCAACGAAACACGATGATCACAGTGATGCCATCACAGTGACAGATCCAGAAATCAAAATTCCTCAGACAGATCCAATCATTGTTAATTCGGCAGAATTCATTGGAAATCCAAAATCCTTGAAGAAAATCATCAAGAAAGATGAAACCGAAGAACGTGAACAATACATCGAAAAGAAGAAAGCTGAATCCTCAATAGGTATGGATGAAGACAAAGAAGACGACACACCTGGAGAAATCAAAGCACTAGGCAAGATGTTTAAAGCGATTGGTCGAGGATTATGGAAAGTTTTGAAAGTGTTATTGAAGTTTGCATTAATTATTGCAGTTATCGGTGTCATCTTGTTGATTCTTTATTCATTATTAAGTGTTTTAGTTACACTGCCAACATTGTTTGATGGAATCAACAACTTCTTGAACAGTATTAAGATTGGTAGCGATGGATTATTAAAGCAATTGCAAGATATATGGCATAGCCTTGGTATTAATTAAAACTTAGGGAGCAACCATGGATAAACAACAATACACCCCAATGATGCAACAATATCTTGAAATTAAAGAAGACTACGCTGATGCGATAGTCTTTTTTAGACTGGGTGATTTCTATGAGATGTTTTTTGACGATGCGATCCTCGCATCGAAAGTCTTGGAAATCGCACTCACCTCAAGAGATGCAGGAGCAAAGGTTCCCATGTGTGGTGTTCCCTATCATGCAGTGAAACCTTATGTTCAAAAGCTCATTGAAAAAGGATTCAAGATTGCAATCGTTGAACAGACAACAGAACCAGGCAAAGGATTGGTCAAACGTGAAGTGATTCGTTTGGTCACACCAGGGACTGTACTTGAAGATGGCATCTTAGATGCTGAATCCAACAATTTCATCGCTAATATCGTCTTAACTGAAAAAGGATATGCTCTGACTTATATTGATATCTCTACAGGGGAAAGTTTTTTAACCGATGGTCTTGAAAAGAAACAAGCACTGGATTTGATCTTGAGTTTGGATATTAGAGAAGTGGTTTGTCCACTGCGTTTTGATGAAACTTTTATTCAAAGTTTAAAGGATCATGAACGATTGGTTTCTTTTCATGATGACTTCCAGATTGTCGAACAGAAAGCAAT
>QKIB01000114.1 GCA_003249785.1 Acholeplasmatales bacterium | reverse complement strand
TATTCATCGAGTTTTTCTTTTCCTTCTTCAGTGATCTGATAATACTTTCTAGGTGCACCAATATTGGTTTGTTCCATATAGGTATCAAAGAGTCCCTGACCTGTTAGTCTTCGAAGAATCGGGTAAACCGTATTTTCGTTGACCTCAATCGCACTGGATAGTCTTTCAATCACTTCAAAGCCATACATGTCTCTTTTATCAATGAGTGAGAGAATACACATTTCCAGGATGCCTTTTTTAAATTGAGTATTCATGATGACCTCCTTACTGTGTTTTGCACACTACTATTATATATCGTTACTGTGCAAAACACAATACCTAAATGAAAAAAAGTAATTTATTTATTTTTGAACCCCGATATTGTCTTTTTAAAAGGAATGTGATACGATAAAACAAACAAAGAAAGGTGATTTCTATGTTAAAAATCATGAAAGCTGTCTATTATTACGCATATCGATAGATCAAAGGATTGCTAGGCATTCCTTTTTGAGCGAATAAAGGAACAGCCAAAAAATGATAACTATCATCCTTGGGGTTCCTCTCAGGGATTTTTTTATTTCAACATAGGAGCGATGGATAATTATGATTGTACAAATGAAGAAGAACTCCACAAAAAAGGAGTATGACAAGTTAGTCGAGTATTTAAAAGCCAAACACTTAGAAATCAAAGATGCATCCACGGATGACGTCATGGTTTTTGGGATTATAGGTGATACGTCATCAATTGATCCTTCTGACTTATATGCCTTTGATGGTGTCAAGGAGGTCACTCGCGTTTCGACGCCATTCAAGAAAGCCAGTCGAAGTTTCAAGAAGAAAGACACGATTGTCAAGATTAAGAATGGGATTGAAATTGGTGGTGATCAGTTTGTCATCATGGCTGGTCCTTGTTCGGTGGAATCTGAAGAACAACTAAGAATCATTGCTAAAAGTGTCAAGAAGTCTGGTGCACATATTTTAAGAGGCGGTGCCTATAAGCCCAGAACATCCCCTTATGCTTTTCAGGGACTTGAAGTTGAAGGGTTGAAACTTCTTAAAAAAATCGGAGATGAAACCAATTTAGCGATTGTTACTGAAATTCCAAGTCCGGATCTCATTCCTTTGTTTGAAGAATATGTTGATATCATCCAAGTGGGTGCAAGAAACATGCAAAACTTCCATTTGCTCAAAGCACTTGGAAAAACCAATAAACCTATTCTATTGAAACGCGGTCTATCAGCAACCATCGAAGAGTGGTTAATGTCAGCCGAATATATTATGGCTGGTGGTAATGAAAATGTCATATTGTGCGAACGCGGCATTCGTACCTATGAAAAATATACAAGAAACACATTGGATATCAGTGCTGTTTTAGCAGTTAAGGAATTATCACATCTACCTGTGATTGTCGATCCATCGCATGCTGCAGGAAGATGGGATATGATTGAAAAACTATCACTTGCTAGTTTGGCAGTCGGCGCACATGGGCTCATCGTTGAAGTCCACCATGATCCAGAACACGCATTAAGCGATGGCGCACAATCCTTGAAACTGAATAAGTTCAGTCAAATGATGACAGAACTTGAAAAAGTATCTGAAGTCCTAGGAAAGAGTATGAAATGAAGATTTTCATCGTCGGTTTAGGCATCATTGGAGCATCTTATGCCGAAGGACTCCATCAAAATGGACATGAAATCTATGCATACAACAGAAGTGAAAGACCATTAAGAGAAGCGATAGAGTCAGGATTCGTTCAAAAAGATAATGACATCCATGCATTGTCAAAAGCTGATTTAGTGATTTTAGCGCTTTATCCAAAACATAATATTGAATTTGTCAAAAATCATCTTAATCTTTTTAGAACGGGTCAACTCGTCACGGATGTGAGTGGGACCAAAGTGTGGATGATGAACGAATTGGAACAGCTTTTACCCATTAATGTCAGATATATTTCCCATCACCCTATGGCAGGTAAAGAAACCTCTGGTTTTGACTCCAGAGATCCAAAAATCTTCAGAAATGCAAATTTCTTGATTGTTTCAAGCAAAAGAAGTGCAAAAAAGGATGAGGAAGTCCTTCGTTTAATCGCAAACAATCTTAAGTTTGGTAAAATAACAGTGGTAGGACGAGAAACGCATGATGAACTCATCGCGTTCACCAGTCAGCTCACGCATGTTCTAGCTGTCGCGCTCATGCAATCCGATCATTTTAAAGAAACCAAGGAGGCAACCGGAGATTCATTTCGTGATCTGACAAGAATTGCCAAGATCAATGAAGTGATGTGGAGTGAATTGTTTTTGGAAAACAAAGAAGCTCTTGTTGGTAAAATCAATGATTTTATCAAAGAACTCCAACACATTAAAGGTGTCATCTTAGATGAAGATAAAGAAACACTCATGAAGTATCTTAAAGAAGCGAAAGAAAAGAGGAAAGCATTTGATGTTCATTAAAATGCCGGATTATGACATTTACATCGAAAATCAGGGGCTTAAAGATCTACAGGGACATATCCAATCGGTTTATCATGGACACGTGATTTATGTCATCACTGATGAACATGTAGAAAAACTTTATGCAGGAAAACTGAAAGAGGCTCTACCCAACTTCCAGTTATTTTTCGTTGTCGTCAAACCCGGAGAACATTCCAAGTCTTTTGAAACCTATCAACAAGTGATTCATGAACTCATTGAAAAAAAGATCAAACGCGATCATTTGATTATTGCCTTAGGTGGCGGAGTGGTCGGTGATTTGGCAGGATTTGTCTCAGCTTCTTTATATCGAGGCATCGCGTTTATTCAAATTCCAACGACATTGCTTGCAATGGTCGATTCATCTATTGGCGGTAAGGTCGGAATTGATTTACCAGAAGGTAAGAATCTTGTTGGAGCATTTTATAATCCAAAATTTGTTTATGTCGATCCAACTTTTCTAGATACGCTGGAACCAAGAGACTATAGAAACGGACTTGCTGAAATGATTAAGGCGGGGTTGATTGGTGATAAAAAACTTTATCATGATCTTTTAGATCATGAAAAAGTGAGTGAAGATGAAATCATCATGGCCATTCAGGTCAAACGATCTGTTGTACTTTTAGACCCCTATGATCATAAGGAACGCATGTATCTCAATTTTGGGCATACCTATGGACATGCCATTGAAAAGAAATTCAATTATGAAACCTATTTGCATGGCGAAGCAGTCAGTTATGGCATGCTTTTAGCTTTAGAACTTGGCGTCAAACTCGGTGAGACGCATCAAGCACTCTATAATGAAGTCAAAGAACTATTAATCAAAAGAAACTTGGTCAAGGAACCTTTACTGAAGGCTGAAGATTTCCGTGATTTCATCATGAACGATAAGAAAAATTTAAAAGATGGATTACATTTTATCTTGGTTTCCAAACCAGGAGAAGCGAACATACACATTCTTAAGGTTGGTGAGCTCTAAATGAACATCACCATCCATCCTAAACCACTTACAGGCTCAGTCTCAGTGGTTTCATCAAAATCCCTCTCCCATCGTTATTTGATTGCTGCTGCTTTGGCAAAAGGTACATCTACAATCGATAATGTCTTGGACTCCCTAGACATCAGTGCAACCCAGAAAGCATTGAAATCTTTTGGTATCGCATTTGATCAAAATCAAGTGATTGGTGGAAAGTGGGCATACGATGGAAAGGTGATTGATTGTGATGAATCCGGATCAACCCTAAGATTCATGATTCCCTTAGCTTTATTATCAAATGAAAAAGTCACATTTGATGGAAAAGGACGACTCCCTGAGCGTACACTCGAAGTTTATTTCAATATGATGGATCATAAACAACTACATTACAAGCGTTTCGGTGAACACAATCTGCCATTAGAAGTTCAAGGACCATTGCGTGGAGGGTATTATTTCTTAAGAGGTGATATCAGTTCACAATTTCTTTCAGGGTTTCTTTTCGCTTTACCACTTGTTGCTAAAGATTCAGTGATTGAAGTCTTGACACCTTTGGAATCCAAAGGGTATGTTGGCTTAACACTTGGAGTGTTAAAACAATTTGGCATCCACGTGATTGAAGCTGATCAATTTTATTACATTCGTGGTGGGCAATCATACAATCCTCAAAACTTAATCGTTGAAGCGGATTATTCTCAAGCTGCATTTTGGATGGTTGCAAGCTTGATTGGAAAGCAAATCAATCTTTTCAATCTCAATCCAATCAGCAAGCAAGGGGATGCAAAAATCCTTGATATCATCAAAGAGATGGAAGGTGAGATTCTCTATGATGAAATGGAAAAGATGTATCAGATCACGCCCGGTAAGACGTATGGAACAACCATTGATTTAAGTCAAATTCCTGATTTAGGTCCCATCTTGATGGTTCTTGCTGCTTTAAGCGAATACAAAACAACGTTTCTAAATGCTTCTCGCTTAAGAATCAAAGAATCTGACCGATTGGAAGCTATGGTTCAAACCTTGACGAAATTTGGCGTTCAAATCACAGTAGAAGATGATACAGTCACAATCATCGGCCAACAAACACTCAAAGGTAATCAGACATTTGATGCCTATAACGATCACAGAATCGCAATGGCGATTGCGATAGCTGCCATCCGTGCAGATGGTCCAGTGACCATCATCGGTGCAGAATCAGTCAATAAATCATATCCAGACTTTTTTAAAGTCTACGAAGCTTTAGGAGGTGACATTCATGAATCTTGATGAATTAAGAAAAGAAATTGATGCAATCGATCAGAAAATGATGGATCTATTCAAACAAAGAATGGATGTTTCTTTAAAGATAGGCAATTATAAAAAAGAAAATAACTTATCAATTTACGATGAAAAGAGAGAAAGAGAACTTCTTGAAAAAAGAAGAGTTTTATATGGCGATGAAAAAACATGGCCTTATTATGAATCTTTTCTAACGCATTTAATGCATCTTTCCAAGGCATATCAGAAATGATTAGATTTGGACTTATCGGTTATAAAATTGGCTACAGCAAATCCCCATTGATTCATCAAGCCATTACACGCAGATTGAAACTGGAAAGTGCGTATGAACTGATTGATGTAGATGCTGATGAGATACCTAAACTCTTGGATTTGCTCAGAGATGGGTATTATCAAGGATTTAATGTCACGATTCCCTATAAGGAACGCATCTTGCCTATGCTTGATGAATTGACACATAAGGCGAAACGTATTGGTGCAGTCAACACCATTTCTTTGAGAAATGGACAAGTTGTCGGTGACAATACGGACTATGATGGTTTCTTAGGTTTATTGGAAACACATCATATTGATGTTGAAAACAAGCATGTCTATATTTTAGGTACCGGTGGTGCAGCCAAAGCTGCATATTATGCACTGATAGATTCAGGTGCACGCGTCACGGTCGTTACGCGTATCTTAAGGGACAGTGCATATCCCTTTGAACATGTCATAGAGTATAAAGATATTAATCCCGATGATGTTGATTTTTATGTTCAAGCGACGCCGATTGGAACCTATCCCAACGAGCATGTCTCTGTACTTACTAAAGAGGAAGTCATGGGTAAGATCGTGATTGATCTTGTTTATAACCCACCAATGACACAAATTATGAAGGACGCAAAAAAAGGATACAATGGATTGGATATGCTCATGATTCAGGCTATCAAGAGTGAAGAAATCTGGTTGGACGAAATCATTGAACGAACACCAAGTCTCTTGAAACTGTTAAAGGAAGTGATTTATGATGAATAGTTACGGTAATCTATTCAAAATAACTTTATATGGAGAATCTCACCAAAAAGCAATTGGTGTTGTCATCGATGGGATGCCTGCAGGCATCAAGATCGATGAAACAAAGATAACTAATGATCTCAAATTACGACAATCAGGAGCTATCGGAACAACACCAAGAAAAGAAACCGATGTATTTGAAATCACTTCTGGTGTTTTCAACGGATTTTCAACTGGGTCTCCGATTCACTTGATGATTGAAAACAAGGATGTCAAATCCAGTGATTATGAACATTTGATCAAGCAACCTAGACCTGGTCATGCGGATTTAGTCTCTAAAATCAAATATCAAGGTTTTCAGGATTATCGAGGGGGAGGCAGATTTTCTGGCCGACTCACCGCACCGATTGTTGCTGCTGGAGCGATTGCTAAGATGATATTGCCATTTGCGTTTCATCATGAACTCGTTCAAGTCGGTTTACTACGTGATATGAGCAAATTGGATGCATATCTTTCGGATATTCAGAAACAAGGGGACTCTGTTGGTGGTATCATCGAAATCACAGTTAAAAACATGACAATTGGATTAGGCGAACCCTTCTTTAATAAATTGGATGCAGAAATCGGTAAGATGATGTTTTCTATTCCAGCTGTCAAAGGTGTTGAAATCGGATCAGGATTTTCTGGTATTGAGCTCAAAGGATCTGAGTTTAATGATGAAATCTTAAATGAAAAAGGAAAGACGAAGACCAATCATAGCGGAGGAATCTCCGGAGGTATTTCTAACGGAAATGATCTCGTAGTCAAAGTCTTCATCAAACCTACATCGAGTATTCAAAAACCTCAAGAAACCTTCAATTTTGAAAACAAAGATGTTGAAAAACTTGAGATAGGTGGCAGGCATGATGTCTGTATCGCAAGACGTGCAGGGATTGTCTTAGAAAATGCAATCGCAATCGTCTTAGCGGATCTTTATCTCTTAAATCAAGCTTATCAAATGCAAAAAAAAGACTAGCGCACTAGTCTTTTTTATTGGTACCATTTTTGTGCCCATTGATTCATCGCATCAAATGTGTGACTGAGCTCAACACCTTTTTGTGTGAGTTCATAGGATATGTGCACATGTTTATCATGAGTGACATTTTTCAAAATGACACCCTCATCATCAAGTTCTCTTAATCTTTCTGTTAGCATTCTTGCTGATATACCTGGAATGTATTTTTCAATATCTGTAAACTTTTTTGGACCAGTTAACAAGGTGAATAAAATTAAGCCAACCCATTTTTTACCCAATAACTTTAAAGTTGCTTCCATTTTTGGGCATAGATTCTCATCCATAGTATCATCTCCTATTTTTAGTATATCACATAGTTTTACAAAAAGTAAGTAACTTACATTTTTATAGTGCATTACTTTTGAAGTATAAATGATTGTGTGTTAATATGGTTATGTAAAGTAAGTAAATTACTAAAAATAACCAAAGGAGTGGTGATCATGAGAAACAAGATAGGTATTATTTTAGGAAGTACAAGAGAAGGACGCGTGAGTGAATCGGTAGGACAATGGGTATTGGAACAATCCAAAGACATTAATAACATCGATTTTGAAATCGTAGATATTAGAGATTACAATTTACCATTTTTAGGAACATCTGAAGATTTATCTGGCGTACAGAAATGGAATGACAAATTAAGTCAATTGGATGGATTCATCTTCGTTGTTGCAGAATACAATCATGGAATGACTGCAGCACTTAAAAATGCACTAGACAGTGCAAAAGATGCTTGGCATAATAAAGCTGCTGGGATTGTCAGCTATGGTAGCGCAGGTGGTGCAAGAGCAGCAGAACATTTAAGAGGTGTTTTAGCAGAATTACAAGTTGCTAGTGTTAGAACGCACATCTTACTCACACTTTTCGATGATTTCGAAAACTTCAGTGTCTTCAAACCAAGAAGTATTCACTTGAATAATCTTAAAGTCTTGTTCAATCAAGTCAATGATTGGACCAATGCACTCAAAGTCTTAAGAAAATAAAATAGACGAAAAAAAGCACTTCAAACTCTAACTTGGGTTTTGAAGTGTTTTTTTATCTTCATTGGATTTTAATCAGACCCTGATTTCAAGTATAATAAGATTAGGTGATTTTATTGGATATCAAGTTAGATCAAATCAGGGGGATTGGCCCCAATACTCTACGCATCTTAAGAAACCATCATATCTGGTCAACCTATGACCTTGTTTTGAATTATCCAAGAGCTTATGAATCCTTTTCAATCACCACACTTGATAAAGCAAAAGATAAGGAAACCTTGACAGTTCAGGCCGTTGTCCTGACTGAACCCCAGATGTTTAGATATTCCAAAGGTGAACGCATCACCTTCAAAGCACAAGTCTTTGAACATAAGATTGATGTTGTTGTATTCGGTAGAGGATATCTCTTGAAACAACTGAAAGTCAAAGATGATATTGTCATGAAAGGTGTCTATCATCTGTATAAGAAACAAATGGTTGCTGCCTCCATCACAAGTTTAGATAAGACGCAACCGATTAAACCGGTTTATCATATTGAAGGTATTCATGACAGAAATCTATCCTCGATCATTCACTCAGTTTTTCATGAGCGGAAGGTCTCAATCTATGAAACCATACCTGAACAATACTTAGAAAAATACCATTTACTCAGTAGAGAAAAGGCGTTATATTATCTTCACTTTCCCAGAACGATGGAAGACATCAAAACCGCTGAAAGAAGATTCAAATACGAAGAGGCTTTTCAGCTTCATCTGAAACTCAATGCCAAACAGATCGGTAAACAAGAAAGACCACCTAAGGGATATGATCTTGACAAAGTGAAGACGCTCATTTCTGAATTACCTTATGAACTCACCAAAGATCAGAAGGGTGCTGTCAATGATATTTTCAGAGATTTCAAAAAGTCATATGCCAGTTATCGATTGATTCAAGGTGATGTCGGATCAGGCAAAACCGTTGTCGTACTTTTAGCTATATATGCTGCGATCACTGCTGGTGAGCAAGTGGCATTCATGGCACCAACAGAATTACTAGCAAATCAGCACTATCAATATTTCACCACCATGCTCAAGTCATTGAAAATCGCTTTATTGAGCGGAAAGACAAAAGGTAAGGATCAGATGAAAGAAATGATTCAAAATCACTACTTTGACCTGATCATTGGTACACATGCCTTGATTGAAAATGATGTAAACTTTGCAAATTTGGGACTTGTCATCATCGATGAACAACACAAATTTGGTGTCAATACCAGAGAAGAACTCATGAACAAAGCACATGCCAAAGATGTCATCTATTTGACTGCAACACCGATTCCAAGAACGCTTGCTATGCTCGCTTTCGGTGATGCGCATGTGACATTTATCAAAGAAAAACCACAGGACAGATTGCCTGTAGAATCACAATACATTACCAAAGAAAAAATCAATGAACTCTATCAATCGATAGCCACAGCCATTCAAAGAAAAGAGCATATTTTCTTAGTTGTTCCTGCCATCGATTCAAAGAAAGTATCTGATAACATCGATACGGTTTATGAAGAGATCAGTAAAGAATTCAATTGTCCGATATTTGTTCTTCATGGTAGATTGCCTAATGATGAAAAAGAACGAATGATGGAAAACTTCATTTATACACCAGGAAGTATTTTACTCGCTACAACAATGATTGAAGTTGGTATTGATATTCCAACGGCGACCCTCATCGGGATTTATTCAGCTGAGCACTTTGGACTGAGCCAACTCCATCAGCTGAGAGGTCGTGTCGGTAGGGGCACACTCAAGAGTACCTGTTACTTGATTTCTGAGAAGAGTGATGTCGAACGATTGGAAACTCTATCGAAAACCAACGATGGATTCGTTTTATCAGAATACGATCTTCAAGCACGAGGTCCTGGTGATTTCTTAGGAACTGAACAAAGTGGATTTTTCAAGTTTGATTTTCTGGATCTCAATCATGATCAAGTTATTCTCAAAGAAGCAGAACACAATGTTTTGGAACTCTTGGAACAACCAGATTTCAAGACGAATCCCAAATATAAATATTTGTATAAGACCATTACAGACTTAAATAAGATATGATATAATGATTTATAACGAAAGAAGGGATGATATGATACGATTAGCAGTTGATGGCATGGGTGGAGATTACGCACCAGAGCCAATCGTTAAAGGCACACTTCGTGCACTTGAAAAGTTTGATAATATCGAGATTACACTTTTTGGTGATGAAACGAAGATGGCACCTTTTCTTAAACAACATCCAAGACTCCATGTGATCCATACACCTCATTATTTATCAATGGGTGAAAAAGATCCTATCAAACAATACAGAACCAATAAAGAACTATCGATGTTCATGGCAATGCAGCATGTCAAAGACGGTAAAGCAGATGCCATCGTTAGTGCTGGACCAACACAAGCACTTGTGGTTGGTGGTCATTTCATTATTCGTAGAATGCCCAGCATGCACAGGGTTGCGATAGCACCAATCATTCCATCTTATGATGGACGTGGTCGCATCCTTTTGGATTCTGGAGCGAACGTAGATTTCAAACCTGAGCATCTCGTTGAATTTGCCGTTTACGCATCAACGATGGCTGAAAAAGTATTAAAGAGACCTAACCCAACGGTTGCTTTAATTAATATTGGAACCGAAGATGGTAAGGGTCGTGAATTTGACAAAGAAACATTCGCTTTGCTCAAAGCAAGCAAAGACATTAACTTTGTAGGCAATCTTGAACCCAAAGAAATTTTCTTGACAGATGCAGATATCCTATTATCCGATGGATTTACTGCCAATATCGTCATGAAAACCATGGAAGGTACCGCGAAAGGTTTAGGACAAGTCCTAAAAAGAGAAATCAAAGCTTCACTATTTGCAACCATTGGTGCACTGTTCATGAGAAAAGCACTGAAGAAATTCAAAGGATCATTAGATGCCTCTGAAATTGGCGGAGCACTCCTCATGGGATTTAATCAAGTTGTCATCAAAGCACAGGGTTCCTCAAAGGAAAACGGATTTTATAATGGCATTCGCCAAGCTAAAGAAATGGTTGAAGCCAATGTGATAGACATCGTATCAGAAGTTTTATCAAAGAAAGAAGCGGTGGAAGGATGAAAGCTTTACTCAAAAAGCTAAATCTTTCTTATAAGGATGAATCACTTTATGAGATGGCACTCACACATGCATCTTATGCTTACGAAAACAATACCGAAAAAAACGAGAAACTCGAATTTTTAGGTGATGCTGTGATTGAATTACTCATGAGCGATTATCTTTATAACGAAGATTTAGAGAACGAAGGCACCATGACGAAAAAAAGAGCTCAAGCTGTATGTGAAGAAGCTCTTGTTAAGTATGCCTCAAAAATCAAGCTTGCCGACTATATCAAGTTAGGTAAGGGAGAAACTCTTAAAGGTGCAAACAATTCCATGATCGCAGATGCCTTTGAGGCATTGTTTGGTGCGATTTATCTAGATCTGGGATTTTTTCAAGCCCAAAAAGTATTCAACAAGATAGTTGTTCCCAATTTCAACATGGTTTGGGACATCAAAGACTATAAATCATCTCTACAAGAACTCATTCAAAGTGGAGACCGAAGAACCATCAGTTATCACATCATCAAAGAAAAAGGTCCATCCCATAACAAAGAGTTTGAAGCAGCAGTGAGATTGGATAATATCATCACACTTGGCATCGGCAAAGGCAGAACGAAAAAAGAAGCCGAACAAAATGCGGCGCATGACGCACTGAAGAAGGGGAATTATGATTCTAAAGAAACTGTATGAGGATTATGATTTAGCGATCGAACGTATTTTAATCAAAGAATACAAACGCTTGAAGCTTTCCATGCAAGAAATGCAGGTACTGCTTGCTCTTTTTTCCATCTATAAAAGAAGAAAGACTTTTTCGATTGCTGCCATTTCCAGAAGAGTTGAATTGAACAATAATGAAATCGGAAATTGTGTTGAATCTTTATTAAATATGAATTTCATGATGATTCAACTCGAGAAAAAAGATGATAAAGAACGTGAAATCTTCAATCTAGATCCAACCTTTGCTAAGATCGAAGAACTTTATCAACAAGATGAAGTTGAAAAACAAAAGACAGTTCATGAAAATGAAATCAGTGAAACCATCAGAGCCTTAGAACAAGGCTTAGGCCGTTCACTCATGGGTCACGAGCTCGAAAATGTCAGAAGATGGTATGATGATAAAGAATATACCCATGACCAGATTCAAGAAGCCATCGTCGTTGCCAAAGATCGTGTCAGCATCAAATATATAGAAAGAATCTTGTCCCAAGTACTTCCTAAGAAGATTGAAATCGATCAAGATGTGGAAAATGCATTGGATGAGATTTACAAGAAGATCAAATGACGAGAATTGAAGAAGTACTTCGTACGCTGGATGAGATGTTTCCAAATGCCAATGTCGAACTCAATCATACCAATCATTTTGAACTCTTGATTGCAGTTGTCCTCAGTGCACAAACGACGGATGTCAGTGTCAACAAAGTTTCACCAGAACTCTTTAAAAGATTTGGAACCCCTGAAAAAATGGATCAAGCAGATGTCAAAGAGATTGAATCTTTGATCCAGTCCATAGGTCTTTATCGTAATAAAGCAAAAAACATTAAGATGCTTGCTCATGAACTAGTAACCAAATATCATAGTGAAGTGCCTAGCAATCGAGATGCTCTTGAAAGTCTACCTGGTGTTGGTAGAAAAACCGCGAATGTGGTATTAAGTAATGCATTTGGCATACCTGCACTCGCTGTTGATACCCATGTGGCTAGAGTATCCGCGAGACTCGGATTGGCATCAAAAACAGATTCAGTTTTGGAAATCGAGCACAAGCTGATGAAGAAAATACCAAAAGAAAGATGGCAAAAAGTTCATCATCAACTCATCTTTTTCGGTAGATATCACTGTTTGGCAAGATCGCCTAAATGTGATCAATGTCCACTTTATGATTTATGTAAGTATGAAGATAAATCAAACTATAAAAAATAAGACAACCAGTAGGTTGTTTTTTTATGCACTAACTTTTTGATTTTCCAAATTCAAGGTTTCTATAATCACTCCGAAAATTTCCGGGAGGGACATATGAATATTAATTTTATGCAAATCAAAAAGCTTTCAAGAGAAAGGCACAATCAAAAAAGAATTGAAGCACAACCCATTGGATCTGCTATCAAGTTCAAAAGAACAGCAATGCATATGACATTGGAGGAGGGATCAGAATCCATTTGTAGTGTTTCTTACTTGTCAAAGCTTGAAAACAGTCAAATCGAATTAAGTGAACAATTCACCAAACCATTATTAGAAAGATTTGGTTTGGAGCATTATTACGATGAACAAATCGATAACGACTATGATAAAGACTTACAAAACCTCGCGAGGCATTTCATCGACCAAAACAAACCTAAAGATGAAATTTTAACTCGATATCAAAATCGCTTGGATTATCAATCTATACTCATCCATATGATTTATCATACATTGCATGGCAATGTCGATCAGTCCATGGCACAGTATCAGAATTTAAAAATCTATATTCCCAATTTATCGGATATTGAGTTTTCAATGTTTATGATTTGTATCAGCATCCACTTATTCTCGAAAAGCAAACATCGATTAGCCTTCGACTTATTGATGTTAACACCGAACTATAAGGATCTTTCCGAAGATCTTAACTTGATCATTCTTAAATGGAGACTCATGAATGCATTCAAGATGCAACGCATGTCAGAAGTCATGTCGATGTATCCAGTTTATTTAAACAAATTAATTGACTTGGGATATTATCATCTATTACACGAAATCAGAAGTGCTTATGTTCAATTTGAAGCGTACTTCAAACAACCGAGTGAAATACAAAAGCATTTGGATAAAATGAATGGACTCAAGACAAACGAACGAGACTATGCTTTGGCGAAATCTTTCTTCTTTCATCAGAGATATCATGAATCAGCTCGCATTTCAGAAAAATATTACCGGGAAAACTGTGAGTGGTTGACGATTCATATGTTGGCACTTGATTACGAACATAAAACCGATGAGATTAATGCCATTTTAAACAACAGACAAACACTTAGCATCAACTGTGATTCAGCCAATATTTTATTGAACCATTTGAAGTATAAATATCAAGGCGATAAGAAGATGCTCCTCAGCTATCTCAGAAGAGAAATTCTTGGTGTCAAGCATCTGACGGACGAATATTATCTATTGGACTATCTCATGGTTGATAGCTTGAAATTGTTTTCTGGTCATCAATTTTACAAAGAGGCTTCTCTTGTTTTTTCCAAATATTGGATGAGGCTCAAAGATCTAAATATATCAGATGAACTCGGATTAGAACCAAAAGGTGATTGAGAAATCATCTTTTTTTCATAAAAAGAACTTAAAAAAGCAAGATAAGTAACCCTTCAATTGACTAATAAAAGAATTTCCTATATACTTATATAGGCTAAGGAGAAGAACCATGCGTATAATAAAATTATTTCGCCTAGCAAAGGGCTTCTTCGTAGTGTTCTTGATTGGTGCATTACTCACAGCATTCCATCAATGGACGTACTCGAATGTTCCTTTGTTCACACAATTTCTAATCAAGACGCTGATGGCGCAACCTGGAATCGCTCCAGGAGATGTCAGTGTAGGTGTTGTTCATCTACCTGTTTTTTTGCTGAACTACTTCAATCAAACAACAGCAGTCATGGAAATTATCATGAGAATCGCTATCGCGCTCATGATTCTTCAAGTCTTCAGATTTACTTTAAGATTTGTTGAAATGTGGACTAGAGGATATCTGCAAGAAAGAATGGCAGAGAAACTTCGTATTCGTCTTTATGGGCATATTCAGGATCTGAATTATCAGTTCCATAACAATGCTGACACAGGTGACTTGATTCAACGGTGTACCACCGATATCGAATCAACCACAGGATTCTTATCAGGCAGAATGCTTGATGCAGTGAATTTGCTTGCTACGTTGTTCTTTGGCGCATACCAAATGATCTTGATCAACAAGACGATGGTCTTCGTATCACTGGCAATCATTCCATTTATCGCTATATCATCGATTATTTACTTTTTTAAGATCGACAAGATCTTTATGAATATTGAACATACGGAATCACACATGATGACCGTCATTCAGGAAAACCTTTCTGGTTCACGTGTCGTCAAGGCATTTGCCAATGAAGTTTATGAAATCGAAAAGATGACCAACAAGAACAGAGAATACGCGGATGCGCTCATTCGCGCCAACAAGATTGTTGCTGTGTATTGGGGTATCATGGATTTCATCGGTATCACGCAGTATTTGGTGATTACAGCCATTGGTGTCTATTATGTTCAAAGAGGACAAATGGACGCTGCAGGTGTTGTTGCATCCCTATCACTTGTCGGTATGTTGATCTGGCCAGTTCGTGGACTTGGCCGTATGATCAATGATTTCGGTAAGGCACTCGTTGCATCTGATCGTATCAATGAAATATTAAGCAAACCTAGCGAATACGATAACGATGGCACACAAACTCCAGACATTGATGGCGCAATTGAATTTAAGGACGTGTCCTTCAAGTTCGATGACACCAATGAACATTTACTCAAACATGTCGATTTCAAGATAAAAGCTGGACAAACAGTTGCAATCATCGGCAGAACCGGTAGCGGGAAGTCAACCATCATCAACCTGCTACTCCGTATGTATGATTATCAGGATGGCGAAATCCTGATTGATGGACTACCACTCAAGGACATTAAGAAGAAACATATCAGAAATCAGATCGGTGTCGTTCTACAAGATCCATTCTTGTATTCGAAGACCGTCTTTGAAAACATCGCGATCGCCCATAAGAATGCGGCTAAAGATCGTGTTTATATGGCTGCAGAAGCAGCAGCTTTGGAAAAAGATATCAAAACATTCAAACAAGGGTATGAAACCGTTGTTGGTGAAAAAGGAACTACTTTATCAGGTGGACAGAAACAACGTGTGGCAATTGCTAGAGTACTTGTCTCTGATAAGCCCATCTTGATTTTTGATGATGCATTATCTGCTGTAGACACCAAGACTGACACAATGATCAGAGAAGCACTCAAGAACAAAAACTATAAACACACTACCATCATCATCACACATCGTATTACAACAGCTAAAGAAGCTGATGTCATCATTGTCTTAGAACAAGGCAAGATTGAAGCTATCGGCACACATGAAACCTTGAGTCAAGCACCTGGATTGTATCAGAAACTCTGGAGCATTCAAGGCAAACTTGAAGCGGAATTTAAAGAACTTGTGGAAAGGGGTGAAGAACATGCATCATGAAGATGATCAGGATATCCTCTATAAAGTTCAGTTAGGCACTTGGAAGAAAATTATAACTATCGTCTTTAAATCGAAAAAACGGATTTTCTTATTGATCCTCTTTTCAGTCTGGGTTGCTGGTCTTGATAGTTTCTTCCCACTGATCAATCGCTATGCGATTGACAACTTTTTTGTTAATGGTGATTATTCGACATGGCCATATTTTATTGCAGTCAATGTTTTGGTCGCTGTTGGTTTTGGTATCGGGGTTTGGGGATTTATTTACCAAGCTGGTATCATTGAAGCAGAAGTCAGTTATGAATTAAGAAGACAAGCATTTAGAAACCTTCAAAAGTTATCTCATAGTTATTTTGATAAAACACCTCAAGGGTGGATCATGGCGAGAATGACATCCGATGCAAGACGATTATCCCTCATCATTTCATGGGGCATCATCGATTTTGTTTGGGCTCTGTTCTCGATGATCATGATTCTTATTGTCTTGTATCTAACCTTCATCAAATTAGCCCTCATCATCACGATCATCTTACCGGTGATGCTTGCTGTGGCATTCTTCTTCAGAAAAGTCATTTTAAAACAGCACCGAATTGCAAGAAGATACAACTCACAACTTACTGCACAGTATAATGAAGGTTTCCTTGGCGCGAAAACAACAAAGAGTCTTTCCATCGAAGATGCCAATCATATGGAATTTTCAGATACCGCGCACCGCTTGAAACAAGCAAGTATTAAAGCAGTCATATCATCAGCGTTATTCTCATCCATTATCTTGGTTCTCGCTTATCTTGCTGTATCAGCAACCATGGTTAGAGGATCTGTCTTTGTCTTAGGATCCATCATCACAATCGGTACCTTACAAATGTTTATTGCTTATACCATCAATTTCTTCGAACCTGTCATGGCATTATCCAGAATCGTTTCCGATTTGCAGAATGCTCAAGCATCTGCAGAACGTATTGTGAGTTTGATTGAAACGGAATCCGATTTAGTTGATACACCTGAAGTTGAAGAAATCTATGGATCGTTATTTGAAGATAAGAAGGACAACTGGGAACCACTTCACGGTGACATTGAATTCAAGGATGTCACGTTCTACTATAAGGAAAACGAAAACATCCTGACGAATTTTAACCTTAAGGTTAAAGCTGGACAAAGTGTTGCCTTGGTCGGACATACTGGATCTGGTAAAACGACGATTGTCAATTTACTTTCCAGATTCTATGAACCCAAATCAGGATCGATCTTGATTGATGGTAAGGATTACCGGGAAAGAAGCATACACTGGTTGCATAGCAAACTAGGCTATGTGCTTCAATCTCCGCATCTATTCAGTACAACCGTTATGGAAAACATTAGATACGGTAAATTGGATGCAACCGATGAAGAAGTCATCTATGCAGCGAAAATGGTTGGCGTGGATGCATTCGTTCAAAAGATGGATAACAAATATGAAACCTCAGTTGGTGAAGGCGGCAATCTCTTGTCGGTTGGACAAAAACAGCTTATTTCATTTGCACGAGCAGTGCTTGCTGATCCTAGAATCCTGATTCTAGATGAAGCAACTTCATCGATTGACTCAGAATCAGAAATGGTGATTCAAAAGGCGACCGATATGCTTTTAAGCGATCGTACAAGTTTCATTGTTGCCCATCGTTTATCAACGATTGTCAATTCGGATTTAATCATCATGCTTGAAATGGGTGAAATCGTTGAGATGGGAACTCATGCAGAACTCTTAGCACATAAAGGTGCATATTTCGATCTTTATCGTAATCAATTCATCAAAGAAAAAGGCAAAGAATACGAAGATCAATTATAATTCAAGTAAAAGGGCATTTCAATTTCTATCATAAGGTAGAGGTGAAGAAATGTCCTTTTTATTATCTTTTTTCGGATTTTTGTCCGTTCTGACTGTAAGAATTGACTGGATCAAGGATTGGATGGATATTCCATTACATGACAACATCGAGAATTATAAGATGTTACCAGAGGCTAAGCTCTATATCGATGGTGTATATGTCATTGATCCTGACATGACGTATGAACGCGATGGTGTGGACCATACCTTTTTTTCAGTCATTACGACGAGTTATGTGAAAGCTTATACCATCAGATATCGTGTCACTTTTCCCAATTATGCAGTTACTGAAACCAAGGATATTGTGTTCAATATTGTGGATGTGAATGCGCCAGTCTTTGATGCTATTCCTCAATTTCGCATACCATTGGGTGAAAAGTTACCCGATTTTTCCACAGGTCTAGTCTATCATGATGACTATGACCCGATCGGAGATCTTAGTTTAGGTATTGTGAGTTATGATGTGATCGAAGATCGTGTGGGAAGCTATCAGATTTTCTATCAGATCTCAGATCGATCAGGCAACATCAGAACAAGCACATCAATCATTGAGATCTATGATTCCGAGCCCCCATTAATTACGCAAATCAAAGATTTGATTCTTGATGTCTACGATGACTTTTTTTGGTCTGATTATTTCAAGGTAACCGATAATGCAGATCCTTTTCCTAAAGTTCTTTTGAATCTTTCAAAAGTTGATTTCACACAAATAGGAAACTATGAGTTCACGATTTCAGCCACTGATGTCAATGGAATGGTGGCAATCACATCGTTTGAACTTGCTATTATTGATCGTATAGCACCGACCCTGCTGGTTAGAAGTCAGCCTGTACCGATTGAAGTTTATGCTGATCCCTCAACCATTGATTTCTTATCCTATATCATTGAAGTTGATGATAATTATGATAAGTTGACCATTCAAGATGTCAATTATTGGTCAGATCTTGAATGGGATGTTCCCGGAACGTATGAAGTTCATTATTTGGTTTCTGATCATTCACAAAATCAATGTGAAGTGACGATGAAACTTGATGTCGTTGATTCAATCAAACCGACCATAGAGATTGACGTTTCTCTAGTTTTTCCTGTTTTTGATCCGGAACCTTTTTATTTGGACTATTTGACGATTTTTGACAACTATTCTGATCCTGATCAATTAGTCATTAAGATTGAAGAATCCGTCAAGATGAATGTCATTGGAAAATACCCAATAACCATCAAAGTAGAAGATACATTCGGAAATTTAGCTATGCTCAATACCTATGTTGAAATTGTTGATGAGACAGCACCAAAAATCATGCAATTAAATGATATTTTGATTACCGATTTTCATTCCAAAGACGTTACCTTCTATTTTTCAGCTACCGATAACTATGACGATCTAGAAGATCTTGTTTTTTGGATCGATGATACCGCAGTATCCTATGAAACCATCGGCACTTATCCGTTTCTTGTTCACGTCATAGATAAAAGCGAAAATGAAAGCATTTTGACCTCTGAGATCGTGATTGCAGACATTATTGAACCTATTTTGATCTTAAGCGATGAGATCATCACGATGGATATCGGTGAATCTCCACTCGATTTTAAAACACTGATTATAGAAGCTTATGATAATTATGATCTCTTGACTGCTGATGATGTTATCATCACCGGTGAGATTACCTATGAATCAATTGGACGCTACGAGATCATCTATACCTTAACAGATACATCATTGAATCAAACACAGCAAACGGTCTTCGTCTATATTGATGACAGAATACCGCCAACCGTCTCATGTTCATCTGTCACATTATCCGTTGGAGAACATTTTGATTTACTACAAGGTGTGACAGCAAGTGATGATGTCAGTGATATCAAAATAGTCGTCTTTCCTGAAGTTTTAGACACGAGTACACCAGGAATCAAAGAAGTCACATATATTGTCTATGACATGCGTGGGAATTTCACACAACAGATTAGACAGATTACAGTCTTAGAGTCTAATGAAACACCACCGATTGAAGACTATCTACCGGTGATGGTTGTGACTGTGATTGGGTTGGTTTCAGCCATCTATATCTATAAAAAGTTCGGATAAGTCCAAATCTTTGACAAATACTCAACAGTCTTTTATGATAAGACTGTACTTATTCATAAGGAGGATTGTATATGGCAGATATCTTACTTGCATACTGGTCTGGCACAGGAAATACAGAAATGATTGCCGAAAAAATTAAAGAAGGCATGCTGAGTGCCGGTGTTGAAGTCGACATGCGTAAAATTGATGAGATTGATCCATCTGAAATTTCAAACTTTGACAAAATATGTTTTGGTAGCCCATCAATGGGCGATGATCATCTAGAAGAAGATGAATTCGAACCATTTTTCAACAGTGTTCTACCTTTGTTGAATGGTAAAAAAGTCGCATTATTCGGTTCTTATGGATGGGGAGATGGACAGTGGATGGATTATTGGGTAAAGGTTGTTAATCAGACCGAAGCTGTCTTGTTTGATGAACAGCTGATCATCAATTTATCACCAAGCACCGAAGAAGACCTCACATGTATGGCCTTTGGAGCATCATTCGCAATATTTTAATCTGTATAGAAAAATGCCAACTCGGCATTTTTTTATAAAACAGATGAGATTCCTTTGATATAATAGAACTAGGTGATAAAATTCATGTTTGGCATCCTCTATCTTCAAAGTTCATATAGCATGCTGAAAAACACGATTCCCATTTCTTCCTTGATTAAGGAAGGAAAGAAGAAGGGATATCAGTTTATCGCACTTTCTGATGAGAACATGCATGGTATGCTCTCCCTCTACAAAGAAGCTAAAAACGAAAACATCAAACCTGTTTTGGGTCTGAAACTGACGGTAGAGACCGATCTGGATCAAACGGGTTTTTTAGTCTATGTCAAAAATCAAATTGGCTACGAGCATTTATTGAAAATATCACTTGAAAAATCAGAACCTACATTCAATCTTGAACAACTGAAGACTTATCAAGAAGGATTGATCTTTGTTTCTTCTGGTGCAGATTCTATTATTGATCGATCGATTGAAAAAGGTGATTTGGATCAAGCCAAACATTGGACATTGCATTTCAATAACATGTTTGATGATTTCTACCTTGGGTTATCACTCGATACCTTTGATGCTGAAATGAAAGTTGCTCCAACACTTTATCAACTTTCCGAACAGGTTGGCATCAAAATGCTACCTATTCATCAGACTTCATATCTTGAAAAAGAAGATCGTGATGTCTATGAGGCACTCATCAAGATTGATGATGAAAAAAATGAAATGCCCAAAGATGCGAATTATCAACTGCTTGATCAAAACGAACTCAAGGAGATGTTTTCTGATTATTTATTTGTTTTTGATAGTCTTTCTGATGTGATTGAAACCATCACCTATACATGGGAACCACCTGTGTTTCAGATGCCTATCTATCCTGTCGAGCAGGGGACACCAAGTCAATTTTTAAGTTCACTTGCCAAAGTGGGACTCAAAAAACGACTATCTAAAATTCAAAATGCTGATGAAAAGGTTTATCAAAAACGCTTATTATATGAACTCTCTGTGATTCATAAAATGGGTTTTGACAACTATTTTCTGATTGTCTACGATTTTGTTAAATATGCTAAAACGCATGGCATCTTGGTTGGTCCTGGGCGTGGATCATCAGCGGGATCTTTGGTTGCCTATTGTTTGGGTATCACAGATGTCGATCCTATTCAATATGATTTATTGTTTGAAAGATTCTTAAATCCTGAACGTATCAGTATGCCGGATATCGATATGGATTTTCCAGATAACAAACGAGATGAAGTTTTGCAGTATGTCAAAGAAAAATACGGGGATCATCATATCGCTTCCATCGTGACATTTGGTACCTTCGCATTAAGATCATCAATTCGGGATATCGCTCGGGTCATGAAAATCGATCCTTCACGAATCAAAGGTATCATTTCTCGTGTCATCAATGATGATATTGATGAGACAGATGATGAAATGATGCGATTGCTTAACGTTTCTAAAAAAATTGAAGGTCTGCCTAGACATACAGGAACACATGCCGCAGGCATGATTCTCTCTGAAGAAGACCTTTTAAATCATATTCCTATGCAAAAAGGGCTCTATGATTTCTATCAAAGTCAATGGGAACAAAAAGATTTGGAAGCTTTAGGCTTGTTGAAGATCGACTTTTTAGGTATCCGTAATCTTGCTGTGATTGATGAAGTTTTATCTATGATTAAAATTGAAGGAACAACCATCAATTTGATGGATCTTGATTTCAATGATCAAACGACATATCGACTTTTGGAAAGTGCTGAAACCAGCGGCTTATTCCAGTTGGAATCTTCTGGCATGCGTGCTGTTCTTCGAAAACTCAAACCCAATACATTTGAAGATTTGGTCGCAATCTTAGCTCTATACCGTCCAGGCCCTATGGATAATATCGATGAATACATCGAAAGAAGAAACGGAAAACCATTTGAATACATTCATCCTAAACTTGAATCTATACTAAAACCTACTTATGGCATCATTGTTTATCAGGAACAAATCATGCGCATCGCATCTGAATTTGCGGGTTATTCCTTAGCAGAAGCAGATTTACTCAGACGTGGTATTTCCAAGAAAAACAAGGAAATCCTGGAATTTGAGCGTAAACGATTCATTGAAAAATGTTCGATGAAAGCTTATGATGCAAAAATCGGTGAACAAATCTATGATTATATTGTTAAATTTGCTGATTATGGATTCAATCGAAGCCATAGTGTCGCATATGCGATTGTTGCGTATCAAATGGCTTATCTCAAAGCCAATTATTTCTCTTATTTTATGACAGTTCTCATGTCAAATGTCATCGGCAATGATACCTTGACCTTGGATTATATCAATGAAGTCAAGAAACACCAGATTGAAATGATGCCACCATCGATTGACTTATCAACCGATCAATACATCATGCATGACAATAAGATCTATATGCCATTACTCGCAATCAAGAGTTTAGGTAAACTTTCTGTTCAGAAAATTCTAGATGAAAGAAAAAACGGTGCATTTACTGATTATCAAAACTTCAAACTCAGAATGAAAAAAGATCTCAATGATCGAAATATCGAAATGTTGATCCATAGCGGAACTTTGGATATTTTTGGACTCAATCATCAGACCATGATGGATCATCGTCAACTTGAAGATGCGGGGTATGAACTCTATGTCACTGACTTCAAGATGCAGATTTCAAAAGATTATACATTTGCTGAAAAAGCAGCATTTGAAAAAGAAGCATTAGGTTTTAATTTGACTTATAGTCCTATGAAAGCTTATGAACAGTTAATGGAAACATTTAATTTGTTGCCATTATCTAGTTTGAAAGTAAAGCACGCCATTGAAACGTTGGCATATATCAAGAAAATGAGAACGATCAAGACCAAACAAGGTAAACCCATGGCGTTTGTCGAGTTGGATGATGGGGAACTTCAAATAGAAGCGACCATATTTTCTGAAGTTTATTCCAAGTATCTTGATGTTTTAACAAATGATGTTAGGATATTTAAACTCAGAGAAAATCAATACAGAAACCAAATCACTTATGTTGTTGAATCCATAAAATCTATTCCAGAAGGTACTCAAGATGAAAGAAAAAAATAACGCGTTGATCGTTCGAGCAATTACGATCGGTCTCATTGTCAATATCATCCTCGCATTACTCAAAGTAATCACAGGTATCATTGGACATTCTGAAGCATTAACCAGTGATGGTTTAAATTCATCTTCGGACGTTTTTATTAGTATCATGCTTTTGGTTATTATGAAAATTGCAACCAAGAAACCCGATCACAACCATCCTTATGGGCATGAGAAATTTGAAGGAATCGGTTATTTTGCACTAGGGTTTATCTTTTTCTTTACATCACTTTTTATTGGATACACATCCATTCAATCGATTGTAGATTACATCCAAAATCCAAGTGGATATTCATCGCCAGCATTCATAACTTTGATTGTCTCCATTTTGTCGCTTCTTATCAAATTTGTATTGTTTAGATTTTACATGATTGTCAGTCGAAAAACTGGAAGTCCAGCACTTAAGGCTGATGCGAAGAACCATTTAATTGACGTATGGGCGACACTATTTTCAGTGATTGGGATTGGGTTATCTCAACTTGATATGGTTATTTTTGACTATATTGCTTCATTGATTATTGGTCTCTTTATTTTAAGATTGGCTTTGCAAATCTTAAAAGAAGCAATCACATACCTTGTTGATCAAGCTCCAAGTGATGCGAAGATTGATGCCATATCATCCGTTATTTTAAATGTTTCTGGCGTTTTATCAGTTGATGATCTCAAAGTAAGAAAACACATGGTTCAAAAATATGTGGATGTAGAAATTGGTGTTGAACCCACACTGTCATTAGAGAAAGCACATGAGATTGCAGAACATGTTCATCATAAAGTGGAAGAAGCTTTTCCAGAAGTGATTCATTGCATGGTTCATGTCAATCCGTACCCTAAAAAGTAAGAAATCGGTTAAGAATGTCTTAAGAATTCGTGTCTTTAGGCACTTCTCATTGTCTTTATCAATGTAATTTGATAAAATATACACAAACCTAAAGGGAGAGAAGGGTGAACGTATATGCCATCAGGTATACCATCATTTGTGATGATTCAATGGGGGATTATTGGCTTTTTTGTAGGGATTCATTTTTTAATTGGATTTTCCAGAGGATCTAAGAAATCAACCTATTACACGGTGGTCAGTCTCATCATGACGGTGGTTACACTTCTAATTGTTGCAAACATCTCATTCAATTGGGTTTTTGACAATGTTCTCTCTATACCAACCGTTTTACAAATGGTTCAGAATTACACAGGGTTCCAGATTCCAACCGAGTTTGCATCGTACGCTGAAGATCCAGCGATTGTTGGATTTGCAGTAGCAATTGCCGATCTAGTTTTAAGAATCATTGCATACATCCTGCTTTACCCAGTCATTAAGTTTTTCCTGACACTCGCGATTTTCAAGCCAATTTGGAAACACGGGATCAAAAAAGCTTTCCTTAAATCACAAAATGCAAAAGCAGAAATCGAATATCAGGAAAACGAAAACAATTCAAAGAAATTTGTTCCAAGCAAGAAACTCAAGAAGAGTCTTTTGGGACGCTTTTTCGGAGGGGCGATGGGAGCCGTCAGAGGCTTTGTCGTCGCTTTTATTTTTTTAATCCCTATTTTGGTCTTGTCTTCGTATGTGGCAAGTGTCTCTGATGCCATCACCGTCGAGAATGAAAATGTACAGACCTTAAGTACAGACGGTAATCAGAATCTGATCGCCATACCTTCTCAGATTCAAGATATTTTGAATAATATCTCCGAGATGAATCAAGGTGGTTTGTCATCCATAACGAAAGATATCACAATTGGCGGAAAGCCTATTGAGCAATATATTTTCAATCGCGTGTTTACTACACAAGTTAAAGATGCAGGTGTGGCTGTTGCCCAACTGAATTTTGGTGAAGAACTTGAAGGTATCGTCGGTATTGCCGGTATCTTGATTGATGGTGGGTATTTAGATAGTAATTTTGACTATACAACCATATCTAGTGCAAACCTTGGAGATATCGAACAAATCTTCACTTATATCAGTCAATCGGATTTACTCAGTTATCTGATTCCATTTGCTACAGAATATGGACTCAAGAATTTCTTGCCAAGTCAATATAGCAATCCTTATGATGACCCTGCAACAGCAGCAGCACTTAATGAATTCACAAATATCGACTGGTCAGTCGAATTCATGAATATCTATGGCATCGTCGATGCGATTCTTCAATTTGGATCAGTCGATGAACTGATGAGTTATATGGAAAATCCTGATTCACTTGCCAACATGACGCAAGATCAAGCGACCGCATTCGGTAATATCATTGCGGCGGTTGGTCAACTTCAGTCTTTGATTTTGCTCAGTGCTGGTATTGATTATGGACTTTATACTCAATTTGGTGATAATGTTGGTGCAGAACTCGCAGATGATATCCAAACTGCAGTTGCTGATATTAACTGGAACGATGAATTCGTTAATGTTGCTGATATTTATACTGAAGCATTCAAATTAGGTTTATCCGATTTACTCGGAGCTTCAGCGGATACAATGGGCTTTATCGATAGTGCAATCACTGATCATATGGATTCAGTCAGAACGATTGTTAGTCATGTATTTGAAGATAGTCAAATCGTGAACATCGCTTTAGAAATCGCAAGTCCAGCATTGGTTGATCGATTTGTTACTGATCAACAACTTAAGGATTTGGTCAATGAAGCATTGATGAGTGATCCAACATCAGGTGTCGTCGATTTCAATTTTGGACAGGAAGTTAATAATTTACTAACCATCGTTGAATCTGTTTATGATTTCACCAGTATGTCCGAAATTAAAAGTTTTTCAACGATGACTTTGGATGAAAAGGTTCAATTATTCTCACAATTTGGATCATTAAACGATACACAATTTTCAGCATTAGAAGATTCATTCAATAGCTTGCAGCTTTTGGATCGTATGGGTGTCACTGCGTTGCAATATGCAAAAGACTCAAGCTCGATTGACCAACTGTATGTTCCAACAACCGTTGATCTCGGTCATGATGTCGCATCCATTTTAGGTCTTGCTTATTATGCTGCAAAATATACATATGATAACGCTGGCGATTATGCAAGTTTCGAAGACATTGACTTTGCGCCTTTATTGGCAGATGAGACCTTTAGGTCCTATCTGATGTCTACAGACTTGAACAACCATTCCAACTTGCTCTTTACGAATATTGCTTATAACATTGATTTGTTCTCACAAGATGCGAACATGTCGAAATACATCGCGATTCCATCAACCCTTGCAGACCTAAGTCCAGAAAGTGCGACATGGAAGACAGAAGTCAACGCCTTTTTAGGTGCCATCCTTGATTTGGGAGCATCGTTTGAAGGGTCTAGTGCTTTAACCTTATCTGTACATGATGTACAAGCTATGATGGCAGATACGTCAACAGCACCGGTCTCCATATTTACACAATACGCAGATCCCGTCAAGGCACATGCAGCATTTGACAGTCTGGATTCATCACAAATCCTAAGAACCAGTCTGGTCAATATTATCAATACCTTAGGTGCTTCAACAGAAACATCTTTAGGTTATGCCCTGACCACACCAGCGATTGCCATGGATGGTGATATGCTCGCTCAAGGCATGATTGTTGAACTTATCAATGGTTTGGCAATTGTTGCTACTGATGCATTTGATTCCATGAATGCAACTACTCTAGGTGATGTGAAGAATGCAGGTGGAACCAGTGCATATCTCGATGCATACAGTCAACTTGATGATAGTAGTTTGGATGCACTCGGCAATATCACAATTATCAGAGGTATGGTTAGTGATGCGCTACTAAATCCTGATATGCAAGCATCACTCGTATCTAAAATCAATGGTGCACAGGATTTATTTGTTGCTGATGACAATTTCTTCGCAGTCGATCCATTGTTACTAGATAATGAAGGTGCTGTCAAAGCAGAAGAAGTTAGCAGTTTATTAAAATCTTTTGCTGTTCTAGGTAATCCATCCACAATCAGTATGGATACTTTTTCAGGCATGGTTGATCCTCAAGATCCTGCCAATGATAAATTTACAAAGTTCATAGAATCAAATTATGTCTACATCATTTTAGGTCGCATGTTTGAAAATGAAGGACTTGGTAATTATGTTGGTAGTCAACTTTCAGGAGCGTTTGGTGATAACCCAATCACGCTTGATATGAGTGTTCCTCTTGATGCGCAAGGCACAACAGGTGTCGAAAATGGTTTGATGACCAAAGATGAATTACATAATCTCATGATTTCATTTGCAATGCTTAATTTGACCGATACCTCAGCAGATCCATTTACGACGCTTGTAAATATGGTTGGCGCTAATGAGGATTTATCTGGACAAGATGACATGCATCGATTCTTAGCATCAATCTATTTGGACGATAAAATATCTCAGTTGTTACTTGCACCTCAGGTAATCGATACAATTGGTTCTGGACAATTCACATCTGCAGATTTTAGCATACCAACTATCGCTCTAACGAGCAGTGCAGAACCACGATTGACCGAACAAGAAATCTACAATTTGTTCAATGGATTAACCATCATGGGCATTGATAATTTTGATAATACTGGGAATATCATGGATACAGTGACTTCTTTAACCAGTACAGATATTGGCATTGTCTTAGATTCGACATATCTTTACACGGTTGTTGATTTAATGATTAAAAATCAAAGTACAATGACATTACCTGATACAGCATTTGAAACATCAGGTGATTATGACACAATGATTAAGAAGACCGAAGTTGAAGATGCATTTACCGCGATGAGTATTTTAGGTGTCACAGATCTTTCTAACCCACCTGATCCATCAACAATTACAATAGGCGATATCACGGATGTTCTAACTCAAACCGATTCAGCGATCGTTCAATCTTTATTATCACAAGCTATCATTGATGCACTAGATCCATCAGCAACCGGAGTCATTCCAGCTGATGCATTTGAAGGAGATCCAGCAGATAATTTGTTGACTCAAACTGAAATCGATGCACTCGTTGATGCACTCTATATTTTAAGTGGCAATGATGCGAATGCGACCATTGACAGTATTGACATGAATACAATCACCGTAGGTGATGTTGATAATCTTTCTGGTACGACATCAGTGATTATTAAACAACTCATCTCCGATGCTGTTGTTGATGCTTTAGGTACAACAACAAGTATTCCAGATGCAGCTTACGGACTTTCATCATCAAGTAATGTTGTTCTATTAGGTGCTTCATATCAACTCGCAGTTCCTACAACAAACAACCGTTTGACAGATACCGAATTACAAGCGATGATTGCTGCATTGCTCATCTTAGCACAAAGCAATGTCACCAATGATCCAATCACATATCCAACCGTTGATGATGTTCCAGTAACAGCAATCGGTACTGATGTGAATGTCGGTCAAGCCGTACAACTCAAAGGTACAGAGTCTTATATCATCAAGCAATTGGTATCGGATACCGTTACAGATGCATTAACTGGAACAGTAACTATTCCAACTGAAGCATTAGTTCCTGGTACAACTCGATTCTTGGATTCGGAAATTGATTCGATGATTGATGCCATGGTCATTCTGGCAAATAATGATTTGACATTACCTGCTGCAAGTATTGATACCAACATCAATGTTGGACAGGTCAATGCTCTTGTATTGGTAGATTCCATCATCATGAAGCAAGTCATTTCTGATAAAGTCATCGAACAAATCGATCCACTCAACGAAGGCAAGATTCCTGATGAAGCTCGTGTTGGTGGCATTTCTACAAACAGACTGAGCGATGCCGAAATCATCGCAATGGCTGGTGCTTTGAGTGTCCTTGCTGGTCATGATGATAACGTCTTGGTTACTGCCATTTCAACAACTGTGACCGTCGGTCAAACCCAAGAACTCAAAGGTACTGCATCCTACATCATCAAGCAATTGGTTTCAGATGCAGTCATTGATGCCATTGGAGCTGCAAAGATTCCAGCGGACGCTTATATTGATTCAAACCCACTCAATAGATTAACTGATACAGAAATTGATTCGATGATCGATGCCATCGGTATTTTGGCGGGAGGAGATGCAAATACAGTTGTTGACTCATCAAACATTTCAACGGATGTCAATATTGGACAAGTCAATGCACTCAATAATTTAACTTCGGTGATTACAGTGAAATTAATCTCAGATGCTGTGATTGAAGCTGTTACAGTTGCTAAAGTTCCCAACGATGCATATCTCCTTGATACACCAGGTAATAACTTGAAACCAGAAGAAATTACAGCGATGATTGCTGCACTCAATATTCTTGCTCAAAAGAATGCTGATGATGATCCTATCACATATCCTAGTGTAAATGATGTTCCTGTTAATCTTGTTAGCACGAATGTAACCATTGGTCAAGCACAATCCTTAGATACATCAAGTACAGGATCATCCATCATTAAATTTGTGATTTCAGATTCAATCATCACTATGATCACCGCACCTAAGATTCCAGCTACTGCATATAACACAACCTATACAGATCGTCTGAGTGATCAGGAAATCACTGATATGTTAGGTGTTCTTGATGTACTAGGTGCATCTACAGATTTGGTATCTTCAATCAGCACAGATATCAATGTTGGACAGCTTCACAGTTTACATGCATCTCCATCATTAATTATTGAAAAACTCATTAATGATTCAATTATTGATGCAGTAGGTTCAGCAAATGTTCCAATTGATGCATATGTTGGAGAAGATTCCAATAACTATTTAACAGCAGCAGAAGTATCAGCAATGATTGATGCAATCGATATTCTTGCGAATAATGATATGAATGCTCTTGTATCCACTATTTCAACCAATGTGACTGTAGGCCAGGCACAATCGCTAGATACTTCAGGCACCGGCTCATCAATCATCAAGTTTATTGTTTCAGATTCAATCATCACCATGATAGGTTCAGCAAATGTACCTGCATCCGCATATAACACAACTTATACCGATCGCTTAAGTGATCAAGAAATCACAGATATGCTTGCAATCCTAGACACATTAGGTGGACCAACAGATCCAGTCTCAACCATTAGTACAGACATCACCATCGGTCAGCTTAAGTCCTTGCAGGCTTCACCATCACTCATCATCACCAAGTTGATCTCTGATTCCATCATTGATGCTGTTGGATTATCCAATGTACCTGATGATGCATACATCTCAGATACCCCAGGTAACAACCTCAAGTCTACTGAAGTTTCTAATATGATTCTTGCACTTGAAGTCTTTGCTGGATCTACAGTTCCAGGCGATCATGATAGTACAGTCATTTCAACCATCACAACAACCAACGTAACCGTTGCTCAAACACAGTCCTTGTCAACCAACGGATCAGCTATCATCAAGTTCATCATCTCCGATGCTGTTATCACGATGTTTGGTCAAGCCAATATTCCAGCAGATGCTTATCACCTCACTTATACAGATCGCTTGAGCGATGAAGAAATTGTTGCAATCGCAAATGCACTATCAGTTTTAGGTTCACCAAAT
The DNA here is from genome assembly GCA_003249785.1 of Acholeplasmatales bacterium. Lineage (GTDB taxonomy): Bacteria > Bacillota_I > Bacilli_A > Acholeplasmatales > Acholeplasmataceae > Peloplasma. The sequence goes on along the minus strand of QKIB01000114.1, from coordinate 6,970 downwards.
GACTCCGTCAGTACAATCAGCACGAATGTGACAGTAGGTCAAACCCAAGCTCTGGATACAACAGCAACCGGTTCCGTTATCATCAAGCAGATGATCTCTGATAACGTCGTTACAATGTTAGGTGCTGGTAGAATTCCAGATACTGCATACATTAGTAGCAACCCAGCTAACCGTTTGACTGATTCTGAAATTGGGTATATGCAACAATCGTTATTACCACTCGCTGGTAATGATTCAAATGTTTTGGTTTCTGCAATTACTGTTACCGAAAGCACACTTTCTGTAGCAACTTTGAAGTCGTTCCCAGATCAATCTATTATTCTCAACAGAATGATTTCAACGGCAATTATTACGAACCTTTCGAATATTCCTTCTGAAAGTTATGTTCCAGCATCCTCTGAAGATCTACTCAGAAGTGAAATTGATTACTTATTAGATGCACTTGACCTCTTAGGTATTGGCACATCCGGTGCTGGTTCAATCAACGGTTCATCTATTACATTTGCAGATCTCTACACAATCAGTGCGTATGGCGAATCTGATGCATTAGGATACTCACCAATTATTGATCACATCTTGTCAACACCAATGATCTCAGCAGTTACAGATGTCAGAAGTGGTTATGATTATGGTATTCCATCAACAGCTTACAGAAATACATACGATCTATTACATTCAGAAATTGTTGGATTGATTGACGCAATGACAACTATCGGCGGTGTTGCTCCTGCAAATTATGGAACAACTTATCTATCTGATGTAACGATCGATACCAATGCATTTGATGCAACGATGTTAAGCTCGTTGATTGCTTTGGATAAACTCATTGTCTACAGAATGATATCCAAGGGTATTCATGATGCATCACTTGATAATCCAGATGCATATGCATTAATCGGAGATCCAAACTATGATCCAGACCTCAATAATCCATTAATCGTTCCAACTCCAGTATTATATGACATCAAGATTGACGAAATGAATGGCATTGTTGATGCGATGAACATCTTTGGTATTACAAACTTGTCAACCTTCTCATCAAGTATTGATGCATCAGCACTTGCTTCACTTACTGATGCTGAAATTGATACGTTGTTAGATAACACGAACACCATCGTTTATTATCTGATTGATGACACTGTTCATAATACGCCAATCTTAATGGCACAGTTGGTACCATCAGACTTTGAAGGTGGTAACCCACTCAATCGTATTTTAAGAGCTTCGCTCATCACATTACTCAAGAATAACAACTAGATATCATACACAGAAAACCGCTCGGAGCAATCCCAGCGGTTTTTTTTGTGCGTAAAAAAAGATGCTCGCTTTCGCGAACATCTTATCGATTATTTCTTTTCAACTCTAATTTTCTTAAGTCTTGCAAAATGAGGTAGACCATCAACAAGCTTCGCTTTACTTTCTCCTTGAATGAGTGGAAGTGCGTAATCTAAGTAGTCTTGAGTCATGCCTTTTCCATCAGGTAAAATCCATTCTTCTGGAACTTTTTGTTCATGGTTTGCTGCTAACTTAAGAGGAAGAAGTACATACTTGATCTTATAAGGATTGGAGGATACACGCTTAAAACCAACCATCTTATCTGTTGTACCTCTGACAGCAGCTTGAACAGCTTTTCTACCAGATTTGAAGGCTTCTTCAACGTCAATCTTTGATGCAAGATGCGCAGAAGAACGTTGTAATAAACTGAACTCAATCGCTCTGACTTTGACTTTGGTTCTCTTGCCAACTTCTTCAGCTAGTACTTGTGCAGTTCCACCAAGTTGTGCATGACCGAATGCATCAGTTTTTAAATCAGCAAATAATTCTGGAATGTATTTGCCATCTTTGGTTTTAACACCTTCACTTACAGCAACGATACATTTACCCTTTTCAGCTAAAACGCGTTGAACGTGAACAAAGAAATCATCAAAATCAAATGGAAGTTCTGGTAGATAAATGAGATCTGGACCCTGTCCTTTTGCTTGTGCTAATGCAGCAGCGGCAGTGAGCCATCCAGCATTTCTACCCATGATTTCAACGATGGTCACCTGTGGTGCATCATAAACAGTCGCATCATGGTAAAGTTCCATGAGTGTGGTAGCAACATACTTTGCAGCACTTGCATAACCTGGAGAATGATCTGTACCATTCAAATCATTATCAATAGTCTTTGGAACACCGATGACATTGCAATCGTAACCGGATTTCTTAAAGAACTTACTAATCTTGTTGCAAGTATCCATGGAGTCGTTTCCGCCATTATAGAAGAAGTAACGGATGTTGTATTTCTTAAAGACTTCCAAGAGTCTTTGGTATTCACTATCATCCACTTTTGGATTCTTTAACTTATAACGTACACTACCGATAGCTGATGAAGGTGTATTCTTGAGTAACAACAATTGTTCTGGATCTTCTTTACCCATATCGTAAAAGTCTTCATGAAGGACACCCTTAATTCCGTGCACTGCTCCATAGACTTCTGTAATGTTTTCTTGTTTGAGTGCCTCAATAAAGACACCTGCCGCACTTGCATTAATGACACTGGTTGGTCCACCTGATTGTCCCAAAAGTGCTGCTCCTACTAAATTTTTCATGTAATCACCATTCTTTTCGTAATATTTTACCATTTGTTATTTTACCATAAAACCACAAGATAAAAAGAAGAATAACGTATAAAATCGTTTTCATAAGCCTAAAAATCTTATCACATCGAGTGTAATTCAATCTATGGTTGTGATATAATATATCAGGAAGTACGTTTTTTATGTAAGGAGCGTTAAAAAATATGAATATTGGTGTCTTAACATCTGGCGGAGACGCACCAGGCATGAATGCTACCATCCGTGCGGTTGTTCGTGCGGGTATTGGCTATGGACATAAAGTTTTTGGAATCAAAGACGGGTATTCAGGCTTGATCAAAGATGAGATTATTCATCTCAACGCACATAGCGTTTCAGGTATGTTATCCCTTGGTGGTACGTTTTTAGGAACTTCCAGATCTGCTGATTTCATGACTGAAGAAGGTCGTAAAATCGCTGCTGAAAACTTAAAAAACAGAGAGATTGATGCGCTCATCGTCATTGGTGGCGATGGAACGTATCATGGTGCAATGGAACTTGCCAAACTTGGTATTAAGATTATAGGTCTACCAGGAACCATTGATAATGATATAGCAGGCACAGATTTCACGATCGGATTCCATACAGCTGTCCAAACGATTGTTGATGCTATTGATAAATTAAGAGACACATCAAATTCTCATCAACGATGCAGTATTGTTGAAACGATGGGCAGACATTGTGGAGATCTCGCACTCTTTGCTGGTATCTGCGGTGGTGCCGAATTCATCATCACTCCTGAAAATCCAATCAATAAAGAACTGATGTTCAAAAGACTCAAAGAACATAAAGAACAAGGTAGAAGACACGCCATTGTCGTCATCACTGAAAAAATCGTTGATCCCTTCGAACTTGCAAAAGAAATCACTGAAAAAGCTGAGTTCGTTGCTCGTGCGACCGTCCTTGGCTACATTCAACGCGGTGGCTCACCCGTCCCTGCAGACCGTATTTTAGGCTCTAGAATGGGTACGTATGCAGTTGAACTTTTAAATGATGGTATCTACGGAGTTTGTGTTGGTGAAAGAGATTCCAGAATGGTATATCTTCCATTTGCCAATGTCGTTGGTCAAAAGAGACCCAAAAATGAAATGTATCGCTTGGTTAAGAAAATTTCTTAAGGAAATAATTTAAATAAAATAGAGTGAAAGAAAGGAAATTACAAATGACAAAATACGTTTATTTGTTCAAAGAAGGAAAAGCTTCAATGAAGAACCTTCTTGGTGGTAAAGGTGCTAACTTAGCTGAAATGACCTCACTAGGCATGCCAGTACCACAAGGATTTACCGTTACAACAGAAGCTTGTAATGATTATTATGCAAAGAAAAAGGTAATCTCACCTGAAATCATTGCTCAAATCGATGAAGCATTGGCTGTAACAGAAAAAGCTGCAGGAAAGAAGTTTGGCGATCCTAATGATCCATTCTTGGTTTCTGTACGTTCAGGTGCGAGAGCATCTATGCCTGGTATGATGGATACCATTTTAAACCTTGGTTTAAATGATGTTTCTGTCAAAGGTTTAGCAAAATTAACCAACAACCCAAGATTTGCTTATGACTCTTATCGTCGTTTCATTCAAATGTTTGCTGACGTCGTGATGGAAATCGAAAAAGCAAACTTTGAACATTTGCTAGAAACAATGAAGCACAAGAAAGGTGTTGAATTAGACACTGAACTTGATGCAAATGATCTTGAAGTGCTTGTTCAACAATTCTTGAAGAAGTATGAAGAACTCAAAGGAGAACCATTCCCACAAGATCCAAAAGTTCAATTGATCGAAGCAATCACTGCTGTTTTCAGATCATGGGACAATCCACGTGCGAATACATACAGACGTTTGAATAACATTCCTTACGAATGGGGAACAGCTGTTAACGTCCAAGGCATGGTCTTCGGTAACATGGGTGAAGATTCAGGCACAGGTGTTGCCTTCACACGTAACCCTTCTGATGGAACCAAAGAACTTTATGGTGAATACCTATTTAATGCTCAAGGTGAAGACGTTGTTGCTGGTATTCGTACACCAAAACCAATTTCTGAATTGAAGTCAGACAATCCTAAACTTTATGATCAATTCGTTGACATTTCCGGAAAACTTGAAGCACATTATCGTGACATGCAAGATATGGAATTCACAATTGAACGTGGCAAACTTTACATGTTACAGACACGTAATGGTAAACGTACTGCACAAGCTGCGTTGAAGATCGCAATCGATCTTGTTGAAGAAGGCGTTTTGACAGAACAAGAAGCAGTTTTAAAAGTAGAACCTGCACAACTTGATTCTTTATTACATCCTCAGTTCAACCCAGAATCTTTAAAATCCGCTAAAGTGATTACAACCGGATTAAACGCTTCACCAGGCGCTGCAACAGGTCGTGTTGCATTCACTGCTGACCGTGCAAGAGAAATGAAAGCTAAAGATGGTCTACCTGTTGTTTTAGTACGTCAAGAAACTTCTCCTGAAGATATTGAAGGTATGATCGTTGCATCTGGTATTCTGACATCTCGTGGTGGTATGACAAGCCATGCTGCAGTTGTTGCTCGTGGTATGGGCAGATGCTGTGTTGCTGGTGCTGGTGCTGTTCACGTTGATGAAAAGAGTAAAGAATTTGAAGTCAACGGCGAAATCTTCAAAGAAGGCGACTGGATTTCACTTGATGGTTCTACTGGTAAGGTTTATGGCCAAAAAGTTGAAACTCAAGATGCGACTGTATCTGGAGACTTTGCGAAACTCATGGCTTGGGCTGACAAGTATAGAGCATTAGACGTTAGAGCAAACGCTGATAATCCAAGAGATGCTAAAGTTGCTTATAACTATGGTGCTCAAGGGATTGGTTTATGCCGTACAGAACATATGTTCTTTGAAGCAGACCGTATCATGGCTGTTCGCGAAATGATCGTCTCCAAGACTGTTCAAGAAAGAGAAAGAGCACTCGCTAAGTTATTACCAATGCAAAGAGAAGACTTCATCGGTTTATACAAAGAAATGAAAGGTTACGCTGTAACCATTCGTTATTTGGATCCACCACTACATGAATTCGTTCCAACAGAAAAAGATGATATCGAAGCTTTAGCTAAAGATATGGGTCTATCATACGAAGAATTACAAACCACTATTGATGAACTTCATGAAACCAACCCAATGTTAGGTCACCGTGGTGTCCGTTTGAGTATCACTTATCCAGAAATTGCTAAGATGCAGACACAAGCTGTCATCGAAGCTGCAATTCAGGTTAATAAAGAAGGCATGCATGTCGTTCCTGAAATCATGATTCCACTCGTTGGTGAAGTCAAGGAACTTCAATATGTCAAACAAGTCGTTGTTGAAACAGCTGACAGAATCATCAAAGAAGCTGGTGTTGATCTTAAGTACTATGTTGGTACAATGATTGAAATTCCAAGAGCTGCGCTTTTGGCAGAAGAAATTGCTAAAGAAGCCGAATTCTTCAGTTTCGGTACCAATGACTTAACTCAGATGACTTTTGGTTTCTCAAGAGATGATGCTGGTAAGTTCTTAGGCGACTATTATGAAAAGAAGATCTTCGCAAATGATCCATTTGCGCATATTGACCAACTTGGTGTTGGCAAATTGATGAAGATGGCTGTTGAAGACGGCAAGAAGACTAGACCAAATATTAAACTTGGTATTTGTGGAGAACATGGTGGGGATCCAATCTCTGTTGAGTTCTGTCATAACATTGGTTTATCTTATGTTTCTTGTTCACCATTCAGAGTTCCAATCGCAAGATTAGCTGCTGCACACGCAAACATCAAGAATCCTAGATAAATAAAAAACAAAAACATATGCGCACATGCTCATATGTTTTTTTGTTTAAATTATAAGGAGAAAGTATGAAGATTAAAAAAGTGATTTCGATTTACATGATGGTTGTAGGCATTGGCATTATTGCATTATGGACGATGTTGTTTGTTAGTGATCAGATTCCCGAATTAGAAACAGAACCGATTGCGATTGCATTTCATATCACCATCGAAGTTCTGATGGGTGTTGTGAGTATCGTTTCTGGTGTTTTGCTACTTAAGAATTTCAAGTATCAGAAGGAAGCTGTTATTTTCGCAAATGGGATGATTTGTTATTCAGTGGTTAATTCCAGTGGGTACTATGGAGATTTGAATCAGTACGGCATGATTGTTATGTTTTTCTTCTTGCTTGTGATCTCCTTATTTGTCACCTATAAAGTTATTAAACTAGAAGTATAGTTGTTAGTAGAATTAAAAAATAAACCAGAAATTCATGACAATGAATCTTTGGTTTTTTCGTTTTTCTATAAACTCCTTAATATTTCAAAATGAACTTTTAATTTTTCTGGAATCAAATCTTCTTTTCCGGCTTT
>QKIB01000151.1 GCA_003249785.1 Acholeplasmatales bacterium | reverse complement strand
GCAATGATACCATTGGGCAATGCTTCTTCCAATCCTTTTTGAACTGCTGGAATGTATTCACGAGGAATTACACCACCAACGATCTTATCAACGAACTGGAATCCTTTGCCTGGGTTTGGTTCAAACTTGATCACAACATGACCATATTGTCCACGACCACCAGACTGACGAACGAATTTGCCTTCGATATCTGCTTCACCAGCAATCGTTTCACGATAAGAAACTTGAGGTTCAGCAACATTAGCTTCTACCTTGAACTCTCTTTTCATGCGGTCAACGATGATTTCCAAATGGAGTTCACCCATGCCGGCAATGATCGTTTGTCCGGTTTCATGATCGGTATACGTCTTGAAGGTTGGATCTTCTTCAGCAAGCTTCTGTAATGCAACAGCCATCTTGTCTTGGTCTTGTTTGGTCTTTGGTTCAATGGCAACGTTGATAACAGGTTCTGGGAAGACCATGGATTCTAAGATGATATCATCTTTATCCGCAGTCAATGTGTCACCTGTGGTTGTGTCTTTTAATCCAACAACCGCTGCAATATCACCAGCGTAGACTTCTTTGATTTCTTCTCTGTGGTTTGCATGCATCTGAAGGACACGTCCAAATCTTTCCTTGTTCCCTTTACTTGTGTTTAACACATAGGAACCGGAAGTGATCTTACCAGAGTAGACTCTGAAGAATGTCAAACGTCCAACATATGGGTCTGTCATAACTTTAAATGCCAATGCTGTGAAGGGTTCATCATCCGAAGGATGACGGAATACTTCTTCACCATGACTATTGAATCCTGCAACAGCGGATACATCCGTTGGTGCTGGTAAATAATCAATGACGGCATCAAGCATCAATTTGACACCTTTATTCTTGAATGAGCTTCCGCAAATTACTGGGAAGAACTTGACAGCAAGCGTTCCTTTACGGATAGCCTTCTTAATTTCAGGAACAGTGATTTCTTCACCTTCCAAATACTTCATCATCAAGTCTTCATCGAAGTCAGCGATTGCTTCAACCAATTCTTCTCTTTTTTGTTCAACAATATCAACCAAATGGTTTGGTATAGGTACTACTTTACTTACTTCATCAGCGGATCCGTCATAGAGGTATGCTTTTCTTTCAATGATGTCAACGATGCCGTTGAAATCTGATTCAGCGCCTATTGGCCACTGAATAGGAAATGCCTTAACACCTAAACGATTGTGCATCGTCTTGATGGCACGGGCAAAATCTGCACCGATCTTGTCCATCTTGTTTACATATACAATTCTTGGAACCCTATATTCTGTCGCTTGTCTCCAAACGGTTTCAGTTTGAGGTTCAACACCAGCTTGAGCGTCTAAGACAGCAACTGCGCCGTCTAATACGCGAAGTGATCTTGATACTTCAACCGTGAAGTCAACGTGGCCTGGGGTGTCAATGATATTGACGCGATGTTCTTTCCAATAAGCTGTCGTAGCAGCTGATGTAATCGTAATCCCGCGTTCTTGTTCTTGAGCCATCCAGTCCATTGTAGCAGCACCATCGTGAACCTCACCGATCTTATGAATCTTACCTGTATGATATAAGACTCTTTCGGTCGTTGTTGTTTTACCCGCATCAATATGAGCCATGATGCCGATATTGCGCGTTTTATTTAATGGGAATACACGAGGCATAATAAATCTCCTTACTTACCAGCGATAGTGAGCAAATGCTTTATTTGCTTCAGCCATGCGGTGTACATCTTCACGTTTCTTCACAGATGCCCCTAAACCTTGAGATGCATCGATAATTTCTTTCGCAAGTCTTTCTTCCATAGTTTTTTCATTACGCAAACGTGCGTAATTGATTAACCATCTTAATCCTAATGTTGTTTTTCTTGAAGCTCTAACTTCAGTTGGTACCTGGTAGTTTTGACCACCGATACGGCGTGAACGAACTTCTAATATAGGCATAATATTGTTTAAAGCTTCATTGAACACATCGATTGGTTCACGTCCTGTAGCTTCTTTAACACGATTGAATGCTCCATATAAAATACCTTGAGCAGTTCCTTTTTTACCATCAATCATCAGTGTATTGACAATTCTAGTGACAAGTTTTGATTGATAAATTGGATCTGGTAAAACGTCGCGTTTTACTATATGTCCTTTACGTGGCATGAGTTCACCTTCTTCCTTTCATTTCGATAATTAATTTTTAATGTTTTTATTTTTTAACAGCCTTTGGTCGCTTAGCGCCATATTTGGAGCGTGACTGTTTGCGGTTGGCAACGCCTGATGCGTCTAATGTACCGCGTACAATATGGTAACGAACTCCAGGAAGGTCCTTGACACGACCGCCACGAATGAGTACCACACTGTGCTCTTGAAGAGAATGTCCGATACCTGGGATATAAGCAGTCACTTCTGTTTGATTGCTTAAACGTACACGGGCATACTTACGTAGAGCAGAGTTTGGTTTCTTAGGAGTCATGGTCGTAACACGGGTGCATACACCACGTTTTTGAGGTGATGTGTAGTCACTTTCACTCTTTTGCAGACTGTTGAAACCGTAGCCTAATGCAGGTGATTTTGATTTGTACTTTTTGTCTGTTCTTCCGTTTTTTACAAGTTGTGAAATAGTTGGCATTTGTTGTTCTCCTTTCTTCTAACACATATCCAAGTGTTTCTTTTTTTGTTTAAAAAATTATTTTTGGCTTTATTGAGCCAAAAATGTCGTATATCTATCGCGTATTTAACGCAGCGTATTTATTATATAATAAGTCCTCTTCAAAGTCAACTTTTTTGTGTAAAATTTGTGTGATATTTATATGGTTTTTTAACTGATTGATTAAAACATCTGAATTCCATCAGGCGTTAAAAAGGAGGAGTGTTGAGCTCCTTCTTAATTTGAAGTCATATTTGTAAAAATTGTAATTATGTAGTGATGTGTTGATAATTACTTGATATTGTTTTTAGATGCTTACTTATGAATTCATTGTGTATCTATTTGATATTCTTCGCTTTGCTATATTGTTTCTCGATTTCTTTGATAGAGAGATTTCTATATTGGTTCCTAACTTTTT
>QKIB01000105.1 GCA_003249785.1 Acholeplasmatales bacterium | reverse complement strand
TAGCTGGATGTGATCTTGAGATGCCATCAAGCTCTGGATATCATACCGAAAAGATCATTCAAGCAGCACTTCTTGATGAACATTTAAAAACTGCAGTGGAAGTGAGTGCTGAACGCATCATCCAGATGGTTGACAGATATCATCAAAGCTTTCATACATCATTTAATTCCAAGAATCACCATGATGCAGCACGTATCATCGCAAGAGAATCGATGGTTTTAGTTAAGAATGAAGGGATTCTTCCACTGAATAAAGAACAAAAGATCTTAATCACCGGTGGATTTGCTTATGAGATGCGGTATCAAGGTGGAGGAAGTTCTCATATCAATCCAACACATCTTGATCAGATCAACAATATTTATCAAGCATATTCAGATCAAATCACTGTTTCTAGAGGTTATAGCATCAGTTCAGAGCATAACGATACCGAACTTCTGGAAGAAGCGAAAGGTTTAGCGAAAGATGCTGATGTTGTTGTCATCCTTGCTGGACTTCCTGATGCTTATGAAACCGAAGGATTTGATCGAAGATCATTAAATATTCCAGAAAATCAAAAACATTTCATCAGTGAGATGACAAAAATCCACGAGCATGTTGTGGTCGTGAGTATTTCAGGATCAGTGATTAATTTGGATTTCGAACCTAAAGTCAAAGGGTTACTTATTGCTTATCTTGGTGGACAGTCTGCAGCAGCTGCTATGATGGATCTTCTGTTTGGTATGGAAAACCCATCTGGTAGACTTGCTGAAACGTGGATTGATGATATCAAAGATTGTAACGTACAACTAACGAATGATAACAATGCGGTCTACTATGATGAATCCATTTATGTTGGATACAGATACTACAACACATTCAAACAAAAAGTCCATTATCCATTTGGATATGGACTGAGCTATACGACATTTGAATATTCGAATATGTCGATGCAAGAAGCGGATCACGAGTATGTGATCTTCATGGACATCAAAAACACGGGAAGTATGAAGGGTAAAGAAGTTGTTCAGATCTATGTAGAAAACAACAACTCAAAGACTTATAAAGCCAAAAGAGAACTCAAAGCATTTGATAAAGTCTATCTTGAACCCGAAGAAACTGTAAATGTCATGATCAGATTACCGAAGACATCATTCCAACACTTTGACGCAAAGCGTCAAACATGGATAACTGAATCAGGAGATTATAAGATCTTAATTGCTCAAAATGTTGAAGATGTGATTCATGCGTTTGACGTTTCGGTCGAAGGAGAAACACTTGATGAATCATCTTTAAGTTATCAAAAAGAGTTATATGATGTTTCAGATTTTAATAAGATCTATACGAATCCACTGCCTAAAAAACATATCAAACCACACAGACCTTATACGATTTCATCAACGCTTGATGATATTCGTCATACAGTGTTAGGTCGAGTGGTTGCTCACTTCATCATCAAAGAAGGTGTTAAGCAAACAAAGGATATGAAAGAAGAGTGGATGAAAGAAGTGACGAAAACAACACTCAAAGAAACACCACTTCGAATGATTGCCTTATTTTCTGCAGGCAAACTTAGTTTGATGACTGTTGAAGGCATTTTAGATATCATTAATTTTCACCCAATTAAAGGACTTAAAAAAATACTCAAAAAATAGAAGGAGACGGACTTGATGAATCAACAACCTAAGGTATCGAACCGTACCAAGTATTCGTATGCAGCTAGTGGTATCGGTCGTGACATGATGTATGCTTTATATTCAACGTATTTGATTGTCTTTTTGACAGACGCATTGGGATTAGCCAATTGGCAGCTCATTGCAGTTGGTACAGTGATTGCAATCGCTCGTGTGTGGGATGCAATTAATGATCCCATCATGGGAATCATTATCGATAACACAAGATCGCGATTTGGTAAATTCAAACCCTGGATTTTATCAGGAGCACTCTCGAGTGCTGTGGTATTCTTCCTGTTATTCCAGGATTTTGGATTAACAGGCAATGCATTTGTTATTACATTCGCAATTCTCTATATTCTCTCGGGCATGACATTCACGATGAATGACATATCTTATTGGTCGATGTATCCATCGTTTACGACCGACCAACAAGAAAGAGAAAAAATCGGATCACTTGCTCGTATCTTTGCAAGTATTGGGATGTTTCTAGTGATTGCACTGGTTCCAATCATTTATCAGAATTATGATGGTGGACCTAAAGCAGCATTCTCAATGATTGCACTTGTAATTTGTTTGACTTTTGTGGTTTCTCAGATTGGTCTTGTCATAGGTGTTAAAGAACAACCTAATCTCATCACAACTGTCAAACAAGAAAAGACGAAATTTAAGAATCTTCTTAGAGTTATCTTCAAGAATGATCAGTTGGTTGTTATCATTATTTCAATCTTTTTGTTCAATGCTGGTTATTTTATAACCACATCATTAGGAATCTATTTTTTCAACTATGATTTCAATAAGTATGGTGGCATTGAGTTTACTTTATTCTCAGCAGTCCTTGCTATCTCTCAACTCTCAGCATTGGCGTTATTCCCAGTCTTGATGAAGAAGATAACGAGAAAACAACTCTTCACCATCGCAATCATCGAAATGATTATTGGGTATGCGATGTTCATGAGCGTTGGATTTGTACTGCCAATGAATATGCTGGTGATTGGAATTGCAGGATTCTTCATCTTTAGTGGTCAAGGATTCATCCAAGTTATTGTCTTAGTCATGTTAGCTGATACGATTGAATATGGTCAATGGAAACTAGGAACCAGAAACGGAAGTATTGTGTTCGCAATCAATCCGTTTGTGACAAAACTTGCGACTGCAGTTCAAACATTGGTTGTTACCGTTACATTAGCAGCAACTGGACTCAATGAATATGTCATTAAGCCCGTTACACAAGCAAAGGATTTGAATCCTAACATGAGCAATGATGATGTGAGAGCACTCATCGCATCTAATGTTACTGAACCGATGTTACTGGGATTAAGAACTTCCATGATTGTGATCCCATTGGTTTTGATTTTGGTGTCATACACCATTTATAGATGGAAGTATAAAATAGATTCTAAGTTCTATCATCAAATAACAACAGAGTTAACCGAAAGAATAGCAAGCACAACACGTTAGTTGTTC
>QKIB01000086.1 GCA_003249785.1 Acholeplasmatales bacterium | reverse complement strand
TTTGACTAGGTAGTTCAGGATAATTCTGTCTTTCAAGACCTGGTTTTGAGTTGTATTGAGAAAAGACGATGTTCCAGATTTCGATATATCGTTCATTTTCCAAATCTTCTTCAATCAGTTCTTTACCGCGTTTGTCATAAGAGGATCCACGATCAAAATAGATTTCAGTATCCGGACCACAGGGACCAGGACCAATTTCCCAGAAATTATCACTTCTAGGAATGAGATGGGAAGGATCAACACCACACGCTATCCAGTAATCTCTAGCTTCTAAATCATCAGGATAGTAGGTCATATAAAGTTTTTCAATGGGAAAACCGAACCACTTTGGATCCGTTAAAAGTTCAAGTCCCCATTCAATTGCTTCTTTTTTGAAGTAATTGCCAATCGAAAAATTACCAAGCATCTCAAAAAACGTGTGGTGTCTCGCTGTGCGACCCACATTATCGATATCATTGGTTCTGATACATTTTTGGACATTGGTTAATCTTGGATTCACTGGCTTTTCGCTACCATCAAAATACTTTTTGAGTGGTGCGACACCGGCATTGATCCATAACAGCGTCGGATCGTTCTGGGGAACGAGTGATGCGGATGGTTCAATCTTGTGTCCTTTGGATTTAAAAAACGATAACCAAGTGTCTCTGATTTCTGCTGCTGACATGTATTTCATAAAGATTCCTCCAACTATAAAAAAATAAACGTCCTTAGCTTGTCTAAGGACGTATGATCTACGCGGTACCACCTTAGTTCTAGGAAAATTCCTAGCCCTCTTTAGTCGTTAAAGCCGACATACTGTTTGCTCCCAGATAGCGTTCATAAGGCTTTATCTTCGTTTTCACCACCCACGAAGTCTCTAGACATAAAGCGTTTATTACTCGTTCTGTTCATTGCGATTACATTTTAACATAGTTATCTTTGAATGTAAAGATATTTCACTGCCTAAAGATTCTCGTGAACCATCTCATAATGAAGAATGTCTTCTTCTAGATATGGACCTTTGACAACCTTGAATCCCAACTTCTCATAATAATCCTTGAGATAGGCTTGTCCGGAGATCCGAATCGGTTCTCCTTTAACATCATTCAGTGCTTCAATAATCAGTTTGGATGCAAGACCATAGGAACGGTAATTGGGGTCAGTGACAACCCTACTTAATGCATATTCATCAAACTTGATGTGCGGTGGAATAAGTCTTAAATAAGAAACGATACGATCACCATCCTTGATGAAATAATGGATGCTTTTCTGATCCTTATAGTCAGTATCGACATACATGATCTGTTGTTCCATGACAAAAACCTTGAGTCTTAAATCTAAGATTTGATAAATTTCTTCACTTGAAAGTTCTTTAAAACTTTTCTTAACGATTTCTGAATACATATTTAAATACCAATGGTGCGCCAACGGCAGCCCATGCTCCAATCATCAAATATCTAGTAAAATCAAAAATCAAATCCCATGTTGTTGGTGTAATATCCGCATTAAGGCTATAAGGGAACACAAATTTCATACCTTCCTTGATAAGGAGTGCAACGATCAAACCTAACAGCACTTTAAGGACTTGTTTCCAGAAGGTTGTATTGACATCATACTTGACATAGACTTTTTCAAGGTAGTAACCTGCAGCAAATCCGACAAACCCACCAGCTGCAACATAAACCACACTGTTTGTTGTAAAAAACAGAAACAAGATAAACAGAGGTGCGAGCATCAAAGTATAAAGATGTTCATTATCGCCCATTGCATCCACGAGTTTAAAGACGAAATGTGCAATTACAAATGCTAGAATCAGACCAACTAAAACATCGGATGGATAATGCTGTCCCAAGTATACTCTGCTTAATGGAATCAAAACCATCAGTGCGATACCGACATACCATATCCATTTCTTTCCCGTTTTCTTGGATGCGTCAAACGCAGTGTATCCTAAAACCCCTGCAGCTTGTGAATGTCCGCTTGGAAATGAATAACCTGTCGTCAACCACAATGGATCTACATAAACACCAGGTTGTGTATAAGGTCTGGGTCTCTTGAATATTTCTTTTAGAATGGTATTGAAAAGTGCACTAATCATGAAAGTGAAAACAAATTTATGTGCATATTTCTTGTTAATGGTCCAATAGATAATCACCGCCAAGGCAATGAAAAAATATTGATCACCTATTTGTGTAACGATATAGAAAAACCAATCAGTGACGGGGTTCCTAAAGAGTTGTTGTATGAGTTTTAATATCTGCAGATCCATATATTTATCCTTCTTTCTTCATCTCTTTTTCTTCTGCTTTGGTGATATAAACATATTTGAATTGGTCTGGTTTATGCCAATTTCCATCTTGATCTAATATATTGAGCTTTCTTAATTTATCAATCATCAGTTTTCCCATCTGATAACCATATTCTGCATTATCGGTAACGACCGAAGGTTTGAAATCAAGGACATCAATCGGAATCCTACGAAACAGATAGTGTGTCTTGAGACTGATCATCAAAATGGGGAGTTTAGTGAACTTCTTGTATCTGAACCATAAATCGATGGGAACCACGATGATGATGTCACACCCTTGATCAAGCAAGGGTTGGACAGGACAGATATCAACAGCACCGCCATCCACATAATGGTTGTCATCAATGGATGTCGATCCAAATAAAAGTGGAATTGATGCACTGGCAAGAACGGCTTTGTGTGGATCCTTGAATTCGTTTAAATGGAAGACTTCCTTTTCCATTCGATTGATCATGACCTGTCGAACGATGGAATCTTTCTTGATTTTCGCCGATGTTGCATAGCCTTGAATCTTACTGTTTCTGATTTCCGAAAGTGATATTTCTCTTTTAAAAACCTGAAAAGCGTCCTGAAGACTGAAAATGCCCAACTTGTCCATTTTCAAGCGGACATGACTTGATCCGTAAATATCTGAGTTGTTGATCATTTCCCAGATTTCAATCATGCGTTCATAACTGAGCTTTGCCATAACCATCATGGTGTTGATAGCTCCGATGGATGTACCGGAAACATGATGTACTTGATTTAAGATATTTGCTTCGTCCAGTGCTTTTAAGATACCAATCTGGTAACTACCTCGTGCACCTCCGCCCCCGAGGGCGATGCCAATTTTGTGTTCCATG
>QKIB01000016.1 GCA_003249785.1 Acholeplasmatales bacterium | reverse complement strand
GAACTTTTGTCATTAATGGCGCTGAACGTGTTGTTGTTTCACAGATCATCCGTTCATCCGGCGCATATTTTACAAGTGAACTAGACAAGAAATTAAACCAAGTTAAATTCATGGCTCAAGTCATCCCAACACGTGGTGCTTGGATTGAATACGAACTTGGATCAAAAAATATTATGTATGCCAAACTAGACCGTTCTAAGAAAGTTCCAATGACCACGATGATGCGTGCATTGGGTTTATCGAAGAAAAAGGATATTTATGAAGTGTTTGGCAAATCCGTTTATATGGATGCTACCTTTGATAAAGACGAAACCAAGAATTCAGATGAAGCAATCGTCGATCTCTATTCGAAGTTAAGACAGGGCGAAAAAGTACCTGCTGAAGCTGCGAGAGAATTTATCAGAATGCGTCTTTTTGAACGTCGTCGTTATGATCTTGCTGCTGTTGGTCGTTATAAGTTCAACAAGAAGCTTGATGTTTTAAAACGTATCTTGGGTACGTATACAGCAACAGACATCATCAATCCTGAAACCGGTGAAGTCGTTGTACCAGAAAAGACAAAGATCACAAAAGAAATTATCAAAGTCTTGGCTGAAAACCGTCACATCTTAAGACAAGAAATCATTTCAAAAGAAGATTCACTTCAGAATGAAACACCTGATGAAATTTTGGCAACACGTCTACCAGATGGTGGCGATGCACTCTTTACCAAAGACAACATCGTTAACTTACGTACCGGTGAAGTTCTGATTTCTAAGAACACAGAAGTCACCGACGAAGTGCTATCAATCTTAAGAAGAAATCGTCAATCCTTAGATGAAAAAGTCATCAAGTACTTCTTGGGTAGAGACGTTTACGAAAAAGAAAGAGAACGCGAAGGCGTGATCGTTGAAGTCATTGAAGTCACAGTTAAAGACAAGGAATCCGATCGCATCTATGCAGTCAAAGTCCTTGGTAATGACCAAAGAGAAACCAAAGAACATATCACTTTATCCGATATCGTAGCAAGTATGAGTTATTACTTAAACTTATACGATGGACTCGGATCAACTGATGATATCGACCATTTGGGTAACCGTAGACTCCGTCTGATTGGCGAACTTCTCAAAAACCAATTTAGAATTGGTTTGGCAAGAGCTGAAAAGAACATCAAAGATAAGATGTCGACAACGACATTTGCTGATGCGACACCTTCCAATATCATCAACATGACACCACTTGCTGGAGCCATCAAGACATTCTTTGGAAGTTCACAGTTGTCACAGTTCATGGATCAGATCAACCCACTGGCTGAACTGACACAAAAGCGCAGAGTATCTGCTTTGGGTACTGGAGGTCTTGCTCGTGACAGAGCAGGCGTGGAAGTCCGTGACGTTCACAACTCCCACTATGGTAGAATCTGTCCTATTGAAACACCTGAAGGTCCATCTATCGGTCTGATTTCATCTTTAGCAACTTATGGTAAAGTCGATCAATATGGATTCATTCAAACCCCTTATTTAAAACTTGACCGTTCAACCGGTAAACATATCGTTACTTCAGAATACGATTATTTAACAGCAGATGAAGAATACGATGAAGTCATCGCTTCAGCAGCAACCGAACTTCACGATGATGGCACCATCATCGCTGACAGAGTCATCGGACGCTATCGTGGTGAAACATCGATGTTCGATCCAGAAGAAGTCACTTATATGGACGTCTCGCCAAAACAGATTGTATCGGTTGCAACATCAACCATTCCATTCTTGGAACACGATGATGCGTCCCGTGCCTTGATGGGTGCGAACATGCAACGTCAAGCTGTACCTCTACTTAAACCAGAATCACCTATCGTTGGTACAGGGATAGAATATCGTGCAGCGAAAGACTCAGGTAGTGTCATCGTTTCTGATGTCACTGGCTTTGTTACGTATGTTGATAGCACCAAAGTTGTCATCACACCAGAACCAGAACAAAAGGTAATGGTCGGCAACAACGTCTTATATGATCCATCCAAACCATACACCTTCGCCATGGCAAAAACATTAAGCGATTATGGTATGGGCAACAGTAAGACTTTCAACCTGATTCGTTTCTTCAGATCCAATCAGGATACTTGCGTCCTTCAACGTCCAATTGTTGAAGCAGGCGAATACATCGAAAAAGGCGACATCTTAGCTGATGGTCCATCCACAGACAAAGGTGAACTCGCTTTAGGACGTAACGTTACCGTTGCATTCATGACTTGGGAAGGCTACAACTATGAAGATGCCATCATCATGAGTGAAGATTTGGTGAAAGAAGACGTCTATACATCCATTCATATTGATGAATATGAAATTGAAACCAGAGAATTAAAGACCGGTTCAGGTCGTGAAGAAATTACACGCGAAGTTCCAAATGCCGGTTTGGATGCTTTAAAGAATCTTGATGAACGTGGTATTGTCATTCCAGGCTCTGAAGTCAAGGAAGGCGACATCCTCGTTGGTAAGATCACACCTAAAGGTGTGTTTGAACCAAGTCCATCCGAAAAACTGATTCATGCAGTGATCGGTGAAAAATCAAGAGAATACAGAGATTCATCGCTCCGTGTTCCACATGGTGGTGGTGGGGTGGTTCAATCCATCCAATATTTCTCCAAGAAGAACGGGGATCAATTGCCAAGTGGCGTGAACGAATCCATCCGTGTTTATGTTGCCAAGAAGAGAAAGATTTCAGAAGGTGACAAGATGGCTGGTCGTCACGGGAACAAGGGTGTTATCTCCAAGATTCTACCAAGAGAAGACATGCCATACATGGAAGATGGTACACCAGTAGATATCATGCTCAATCCACTAGGCGTTCCTTCACGTATGAACATCGGACAGATCCTTGAAATCCATTTGGGGATTGCTGCGAAAAACCTAGGCGTTAAAATTGCGACACCTGTCTTTGACGGCGTCGACGATAAGGATCTACTAAAGATCATGGCTGAAGGCGGCATTGAACCAGACGGAAAGCGTACGTTATATGATGGACGCACCGGTGAACCTTATCAAAACAGAATTTCAGTTGGCGTCATGTACATGATCAAACTGTCACACATGGTCGATGACAAGCTTCATGCAAGAAGCGTCGGACCATACACACTCGTCACTCAACAACCTATGGGCGGTAAAGCTCAAAATGGTGGACAGAGATTCGGGGAAATGGAAGTATGGGCACTTTATGCTTATGGTGCCGCACATACCCTCCAGGAAATGCTCACGGTTAAATCCGATGATATGCTTGGAAGAAACAAGGTCTATAGTGCGATCACGCATGATAAACCTATTCCACAAGCAAGCATTCCAGAATCCTTTAGAGTTTTGACTAGAGAACTTCAAGCTCTAGGTCTTTATGTTGAACTGATTGATGCGAATACGGGTGAAAACGAAGCTGAAAAATCACTCGTGGATAACAATCCAAGCAAATTCAGAGGAGGATTTCGTTGATGGCTAAAGAAAAATTAACATTACACGTCGAATCACTTAAGTTATCCGAAGAAGCCCTCAAGGCTCTGAAACTATCAGGGATCGATCAGCTTGAAGATTTCAACACCTTCAATCTTAAAGAACTCAATATGTTATTAGGCGACTCCTTTGAAGAAATTAAGAGTATTCTACGTCGTTATGCGTTACCAAGAAATCTTGATAACTTAAATTTAAGCAGTGAAACCGTTGAAATCTTAAGAAATGCACATATTGAAGACTTGAAGGAATTCTTGGATTTCGATCGTCACACACTGTATCATTTATTTGAAGACGATGCATTATTGCGTCAAGAAATCAACAATACATTAGAACTTTACGGGTTTGATGCCTTAAAGGAACATACCCATGAAGCTGAAACCGAAGTCTTTGATGATTTGGAATCAGAAGATGCACTTGATATCGATTTGTCAGAACGTATCCATCGTCATGTTCAACCGATTAGAAAAGGCTATGGCAGCCGTACCTATAGCCATTTAAAGATTCGTCTGGCTTCGCCAGATGAAATCAGACAATGGTCTTACGGTGAAGTCAAAACCCATGAAACCATCAACTACAGAACATCAAAACCTGAAGAAGGCGGTTTGTTCTGTGAACGTATCTTTGGACCAACCAGAGACTATCAATGTGCTTGTGGTAAGAAACAAAGCGGCAATAAAGGCCAAATCTGCCAGAAGTGCGGTATTGAAATCACTGAATCCAAAGTACGTAGAGAACGTATGGGTCATATTGAATTAGAAGCGCCAGTCGTTCATACATGGTATTTGAAGAACTCTCCATCTCGTCTTGCCATCCTTTTAGGGATTAAAGCAAAACAATTGGAAGAAGTTGTTTATCATGCATCTTATATCGTGACTGATCCTGGTACTGCACCACTTGCTAAAAAGCAGATTCTATCTGAACAAGACTATAGTGCTTTATCAGAAGAATACGGTAGCAGATTCACAGCCTTGACCGGTGCTGAAGCTGTCAAGAAACTTCTACAAGAACTGGATTTAGACAAAGAAGTCAAGTCATTACGTAAAAAGTTAAAGACAAGCTCTAAGCAAAAAAGAGATCGTATCATCAAGCGTCTTGAAGTGGTTGAAGCATTCAACAACTCCGATAACAAGCCAGAATGGATGGTTATGGATGTCATTCCAGTCATTCCACCTGATTTAAGACCAATGGTCGCGTTAGATGGCGGACGTTTCGCTACAACTGACTTAAACGACTTATATCGTCGTATTCTAAACCGTAATAACCGTTTGAAGAAACAAAAAGAACAAATGGCACCTCGTTTGATCACCAAGAATGAAAAACGTATGCTTCAGGAAGCTGTCGATGCTTTATTCGACAATGCAAAACGTGGTAAGAAAGCGGCTGTTGAAAGAAACAGACATTTAAAATCACTTTCTGATATGCTTCGCGGTAAGCAAGGACGTTTCAGACAAAACCTTTTGGGTAAACGTGTGGATTACTCCGGACGTTCCGTTATCATCGTCGGACCAGACCTTGAAATGTATCAATGCGGGATCCCAAGAGAAATGGCGATTATTCTATTCAAGCCATTCGTCTTAAGAGAATTACAAAAACTTTATCAAAATGATGCAACATCTAAGAAGAATGCAAACAGCAAGTATGAAAAGATGGATGATGATGTCTGGGCAGCTTTAGAAAAGGTTGTCAAAGAACATCCAGTCCTTTTGAACCGTGCACCTACACTTCACAGATTGGGTATTCAAGCATTTGAACCCAAACTGATTGATGGTAAGGCGATTCGTTTGCATCCACTGGTTACTCCAGCGTTCAACGCTGACTTCGATGGTGACCAAATGGCTGTTCACGTGCCTCTATCTAATGAAGCACAAGCTGAAGCTAGATTACTGATGTTAGCATCCAATAACATTTTGAATCCTAAAGATGGTAAACCAGTCGTTACACCATCACAGGATATGGTTCTTGGAAACTACTATCTGACGATTGAAGAAAGACTCGATCGAAAGTTTGAAGGCTATCGTGTGGAAGAAAGACAGAAGGAACATGACCGCAAACATCGTAATGAAGGTCACTTCTACATGAACTTCGATGAAGCTTATCTTGCATATCAACATGAAGAAATCGGACTCCACACAAGAATCATCATCGATCCAAAATCCATCAACCAGAAGTTCACTGAAGAACAAAGACATATGTATTTGGTGACAACCCTAGGTAAACTCATTTTCAACAGAATCTTACCTCCAACCTTCCCATATTTGAATGAACCAAGTCTTTCTAACTTAGAAAGCCATACACCAATGAGATATTTCTTTGCAAAAGGCACGAATCCAAAAACAGCACTCGCTCATATGGAATCTCCTGCACCATTCAAGAAGAAATTCCTATCACAGATCATTGCTCAAGTCTTCAAAGACTTGCAGATCAGTGAAACATCCAAGATGCTTGATAGACTCAAGGATTTGGGATTCAAGTATTCAACTGTTGCCGGTATTACTGTATCGTTTGCTGATATTAACGTTTACTCAGGTAAACATGATCGTATTGAAGAAGCCAACAAGAACATCGAAGAAATCACTGGATGGTATGAAGATGGCATGCTCACTGATCATGAACGTAGAGAATTAGTCATTAAACAATGGCAAGAAGCACGCGATGATATTCAAAAAGGCCTCATGGCTGAATTTGATAAGGATAACAACATTTACATGATGTCTGATTCCGGTGCGCGTGGGAATGCATCCAACTTTGCTCAGCTCGCTGGTATGCGTGGGCTCATGAATAACCCTAAGGGTGAAATCATTGAAGTCCCAGTTCAGGCCTCCTTTAGAGAAGGCTTGACCGTATCTGAATTCTTCATCTCCACCCATGGTGCGAGAAAAGGATCCACTGATACCGCGTTAAAGACTGCTGAATCTGGTTATTTGACCAGACGTCTTGTCGACGTCAGCCAAGATGTCATCGTCGTTGACGAAGACTGTGGTACTGAACGTGGTGTTTACATGGAACCTATCATGGATGACACCAAGGAAATCGTTCCACTTTATGACCGTATCGTTGGACGTTATGCAAGTAAAGACGTTGTCCATCCAAAGACCAAGCAAGTCTTGGCAAAACGTAATGAACTCATCACTGAAGAAATTGGCCAATCGATTCTTAAAGCTGAAATCACAGGTGTTGAAATCAGAAGTAATTTGACCTGTAACTCCGAAAACGGCGTTTGTGCGAAGTGCTATGGACGTAACCTAGCAACCAACACAAGAGTTGAAGTCGGTGAAGCTGTCGGTGTTGTTGCTGCACAGTCCATTGGTGAACCTGGTACTCAGTTAACCATGAGAACCTTCCATACTGGTGGGGTTGCCTCAGCATCCGATATCACACAAGGTCTTCCACGTATTCAGGAACTCTTTGAAGCCAGAAACCCTAAAGGGAAAGCCGTCATCAGTGAAGTTGATGGTAAGATTAAGTCCATCGATCGTCAACGTGGCGGTGTCTCCGTTGTAACGGTTTCCGATGCACATGACAAAGAATACAAGTACACCATTGATCCAAACGTTGAAGCACTCGTTAGAAAAGGTGCATCCGTTAAGGCGGGTCAAAGATTAACACTTGGTTCAATCAATCCTAAAGAACTCCTTCGTGTCGTTTCAGCTGAAGCAGCTGAAATGTACATTCTAGAAGAAGTACAAAAGGTTTATCGTGCACAAGGCGTTGAAATCTCCGATAAGCATATCGAGCTCATCATTAGACAGATGTTAAGAAGAATCACGATTGTCACCGAAGGTGACACAGACTTACTCCCAGGTACTGAAGTTTCAGTTGCAGAATTCAAGAGAGCAAACAAAGAAGCTTTCAAGAGTTTCAAGAGACCTGCGGTCGGTCGTCCAATCCTTCTTGGTATCACCAGAGCTTCCTTAAGAAGCGACTCCTTCTTATCAGCGGCATCCTTCCAGGAAACAACAAGAATTTTGACAGATGCTGCAATCAAAGGTAAGACCGATGAACTTCATGGCTTAAAAGAAAATGTTATCATTGGCGGACTCATCCCAGCTGGTACAGGTATCTTAAAAGAATCATTCTTCGAATATGATAAAGCCAATACCTATGCTGAAGAGGAAGAAGCTTTAGATTACTAATTACAGAATAAAGAGTTGAAAATTTCAACTCTTTTTTTGTATACCTCATGTGATTTCATAAGGATCAATTAATAAAAGAAAATCTTGACATTCATCGCTAGATAACTTATAATCAAATAAATCACAAGCATGTGAAAAACAGTCCTAGAGGGGGAACATATGAAGTATAGTATAAAACAGGTTTTTAGAGTGATTGATTTTGTATTTATTATAGTTGGTTTTTTTGGAATCGTTATTTTCATTAATAATATTATTAAACATAGCACTGCTGATGATATACTTTCAACAATATCAGTCATGATTGGTTTAGTATCTATTTTTATCGTTGGGTATTTACGGTTTGATCGCGAGAAATTTTCTCAAAAGTGATCTTAATAAGTTATGATTATACATTCAAAAGAAAGTATTTAGTTCAAAACTAAGTACTTTTTTCTATATTTTTAGAGTGTATCAACAAGCGAATTGATAGATATTCTTTTTAATTCTCTATGGTATAATATGGCTAATCAATAAGAAATTAGGTGTTCTGATGAAATACAGAAAGATTTTCATTTGGATTGCGATCATGTTGTTATTGATTGCGTCTGCCACCGTAGGTTACATGTTAATCTTGCATCTGACATTCATTGATGCCCTCTATATGACCATCATCACGATATCAACCGTTGGTTATAGAGAAGTTGCAGAAATGAATACACTGGCAAAATGGTTCTCGATTGGATTCATTTTGGTGAGTGTAGGCATGGTCGGTTATCTGTTGTCTGTCGTATTTAGATTTTTGAGTGAAGGCAACATCAACGAAGCCTGGAGGAAAAATAGAATGAAAAAAGAAATTGAAAAATTAACAAATCATATCATTATATGCGGTGCAGGTGAAACGGGTATTCATGTCATTAAACAGATGAGAAGACGCGAAGTCGAATTTGTGGTGATTGAAAATGATCCGGAAGCTATTGAAAATTTAAAAGAACTGGATGTGCTCTACGTCTTTGATGACGCGACGAAAGAAGAAGTCCTATTAGAAGCTAAAGTCAAAGAAGCGAAAGGTTTAATCTCTTGTCTTGCTAAAGACGCGGATAATGTCTTTGTTGTTTTAACAGCAAGAGAGTTAAATCCCAAGATGCATATTGTCGCCCGTTCACATGAAGAACGTTCTGATAAGAAGTTAAGACGTGCAGGTGCGAATAATACGGTTAGCCCTGATGAAATTGGTGGTAAGAAGATGGCATCGATGATGCTTAGCCCCAATGTCCAATATTTTGTCGATAACATCATCGATACCAAGAATATGTCGATTGACATGGAAGAAATCGAAATCAAGGAAGATGCTGAACTGATCGGAAAGAAATTAAGGGATGCGAAAATCTCAGAAAAAGCGGGATTGATTGTCCTAGCGATTCGTAGAGAAAACGATGTCTTCATCTTTAACCCGAAGGCAGACGAAGTCTTAAGACTAGATGACAAGATGATTGTTGTCGGATCTAAAGATCAGATTAAAATCCTTAAAAAGATGTCGATGGACATCATTTAAAAAAGCTATGAAAATGAATTCTATGATGAGAGTAGAAAACCAGATTCATGAGATTGTTTACGAGACTTACTTGGAGTTCATTTCCATTTGTAAAAAAATAAAGATACATTTTGAAAAGAAGTATGTTAATATAGAATAGTGTCAAAATGAAGATAGAATAAGGATATTATATATCCTTGTTTTTCTTGAAAATGGCACATGATGAGATAAAAATAAAGCAATATGTAATATAATAGATTTAAGTGGGGTTCTAAGGAGAGGTATAGTCTATGGATTTATTTAAAAAATGCTATCAATATGATGCCGCAAAAATAGCACGTAAAGGTGGATATTATCCCTATTTCCATGAATTGACAAGTAAACAAGACACCATTGTCCACATGGAAGGTAAAGAAATGATTATGATTGGATCCAATAATTATCTTGGACTCACATCACATCCTGAAGTCATTCAAGCATCAATCGATGCAACGCTGAAGTATGGTACTGGTGTTTCTGGTTCCCGCTTTTTGAATGGCACACTGAATTTACATAGAGAATTAGAAACTGAGCTTGCTGAATTTCTTCATAAAGAAGATGTTTCAATTTTCGGTACTGGATTCCAAAGTAATCTCGCGATTATCTCTGGCATTGCAGGAAGAAATGACATCATTTTCTCTGATAAAGAAAATCACGCAAGTATTTATGATGGCACAAGATTAAGCTATGCAGAAGTCATTCGCTATGAGCATAGCGATATGGCAGATCTTGAAGATAAACTCGCAAAAGCACCAGAAAATAAGGGGAAGCTCATCGTAACTGATGGCGTCTTTTCCATGAGTGGAGATATTGCAAAGCTTCCTGAAATCGTGAAACTTGCTCGTAAGTACGGTGCGCGTGTCATGGTTGATGATGCACATGGTTTAGGTGTCATGGGTGCACATGGTCGTGGAACTGCTGAACATTTTGGTTTGGAAGATGAAGTCGATATCATCATGGGCACATTCTCCAAATCTTTAGCAAGTCTTGGTGGGTATATGGCAGCTGAACATGATGTCATTGAATATATTAGACATAATTCAAGACCTTATATTTTCTCAGCAGCAATCACACCATCAAATACCGCTGCAGCTTTAGCTGCATTACGCATTTTAAAAAGAGAACCAGAACGTGTTAAGGCACTTTCTGATATCGCAGATTATATGAGAGCTGGATTAAAAGCTCGTGGGCTTAAGATCAGAGACTCTAAAACACCAATCATTCCCATTTTCACTTATACACCAATGAAAACACTGATTGCTTGCAATCAACTGTTTGAACACGGTGTCTATGTCAATCCCGTTATTCCACCTGCAACACCAGTTGGAGAATGCTTGATTCGTACAAGCTACACGGCGACACATACCGAAGCGCAAATGGATGCAGCGATTGCAAAGATTGCTGAAGTCTTAGAAAGTTTAGAAGGGTTTGAGGAATAAATGAAAGTTATTGTCATTACGGGGGCATCATCCGGAATAGGATTGTCCACAGCACAGTTTTTAAGTGCGAAAGGACATCGCGTTTACGGGATCTCCAGAAGCAAGATTCATGAAAAGAATGTGATGAGTATCCAAGCGGATGTCACAGACTATGCATCACTTGAATCTGCTTACAAAGAAATTTTTGAAGTTGAAGGTCAAATCGACATTTTAATTAACAATGCCGGTATGGGTATTTCAGGATCGATTGAAGATACTTCAAGCGAAGATGCGAATTATTTGTTTAACGTCAACTTCATGGGCGTATTCAATTCAACCAAAGCGATTTTGCCATACATGAGAAAAAGTGGTGGTGGAAAGATTTTAAACATCAGTTCTGTTGCAGCAAAACTCTCTATTCCTTTCCAGGCATTTTATAGCAGTTCCAAAGCAGCAATCAATTCATTTTCTGAAGCATTAGCAAATGAAGTGGCACCATTTAAGATTCAAGTGTGTGCAATCATGCCAGGCGATATTAAGACTGGATTTACAAAGAATAGAAAGAAAAACGAAACAGATAGTCCCGAATACAAAGGTCGTGTGGATAAATCAGTTGCCGTCATGGAAAATGATGAAAGAAACGGCATGGATCCAGAATCAGCTGCAAGAGTCATCAATCGATTAGTTAGAAAAAGAAGAATTCCATTATATAGAACTGTTGGATTCAAGTATAAAGCGATTGTGTTCCTTTCGAAAATCTTACCAGCAAAACTAGCAAATAACATCGTCGGATCGATTTACGCTTTTAAAAAGACTAAATAAAATCTGATTGGGGGAATAATAGATGAAAAAGAGTACAGTGATGTCAATCGTGTCCTTTTTCATCTGTTTTTTATAAACTTTCAGTAAATTCATCTGTTTAATATTGATAAAACTTAATTAACGCATCAATTAAATGTAATATGGGAGATAAGTTATGAAAATAAGTCCAAAGTTATATATAAGAAAACTATTAATTATTCCGAGGTAGGCACTTCTGCATTAATTGGTGCAGCTACAGGGGCTATTTTAGGTGGATCTTTAGGCGCATTACAATTTGGATTAGGGTCAGCAGTGAAATAGTACAGAGGTAACACTTGAAAATGCATCGCGCTTTTTAAATAGTGTTCCGAATACATCCAT
>QKIB01000108.1 GCA_003249785.1 Acholeplasmatales bacterium | reverse complement strand
AATGGCTTTTGCTGAATTTCTTCCCGCTCCCATTGCGAGAATGACAGTTGCAGCACCAGTGACGACATCGCCACCGGCAAAAACCATATCTCTTGAAGTTAAGCCACTTTCATCTTGAGTCACGATACAGCCATATCGATTTGTATCCAGACCACGTGTCGTTGATGTGATCAGAGGATTTGGTGTTGTACCAATGGCCATGATGACTGAATCGAGTTCAATCTTGAACTCAGAGTCTTTTTTGACAATCGGTCTGCGTCTGCCAGATTCATCAGGTTCGCCAAGTTCCATTTCGACACACTTGATGCCTTCGACAAATCCTTTTTCGTTTCCCAAGATTTCTACTGGATTGGTGAGAAGTTTGAAGATGATGCCTTCTTCTTCAGCATGACCGACTTCTTCCTCACGTGCTGGAAGTTCCTTAAGTGATCGTCTATAGATGATATAGACTTCTTCAGCACCTAAACGCTTCGCAGCTCTAGCAGCATCCATGGCTACATTCCCTCCACCAACAACAGCGATTCTTTTCGCCATTTGAATTGGTGTGGAGGATGCCACTTGATAAGCTTGCATCAAATTGACGCGAGTCAAGAATTCATTGGCTGAATAAACACCATTTAGCATTTCTCCTGGTATGTTCATAAACTTGGGCAATCCTGCTCCAGTTCCTAGAAAAACAGCTTCATAGCCATCTTCAAATAAATCTTCAACAGTCAATGTTTTACCGATAATGATATTGGTTTTAATGTCAACACCCATGTCCTCTAACACTTGGATTTCTTTTCTAACGATTTCCTTGGGCAATCTAAATTCTGGTATACCATAGACAAGAACCCCACCAGGTATATGTAAAGCTTCGAACATGGTTACTTCATAGCCCAATAAAGCCAAATCATAGGCGCAAGAAATCCCAGAAGGACCTGAACCTACAACTGCAATTTTATGATGATTGGATGATGGAATCGCAACATCTTTCTGTTTTTGTGCATGATGATAATCCGCAACAAAACGTTCCAATCTGCCGATAGCAACTGGCTCCCCTTTGATGCCTCGAACACAGACTTGCTCACATTGTGTTTCCTGTGGACAGACACGACCACAAACAGATGGTAAACTACTGGATTCAAGAATAACTTGGTAAGCCCCTTCAATATCTTCTTCTATAATTTTTTCGATGAATCTTGGAATATCGATTGCAACAGGACATCCATTGACACAGGGTTTGTGTTTGCAATCCAAGCATCTTTTCGCTTCATCGATTGCTTGTTCTAAAGTATAACCTAATGCAACTTCATCAAAATTATGAACTCTTTTAAGCGGATCTTGAACGGGCATAATGTTCTTTGTCATCGATTTATTCAACATGAGGTTTCTCCTTCAGTAAATTGCATGTGTGCTCAAGTGCTTTGACTTCAAAATCCTTGTACATTTGATTTCTGCGAATGGCTTCATCAAAATCCACAAGATGACCATCAAACTCTGGACCATCAACACACGCAAATTTCATCTGTCCACCAACGGATATCCGACATCCACCACACATCCCTGTCCCATCAATCATCACTGGATTCATGGAAACGATAGTTTTGATGCCATAAGGCATTGTTAATAAACTGATGAACTTCATCATGGGCAAAGGACCGATGGCAATGACTTCATCATACTGCTCACCAGCTTCTAATAACTTTTTGAGTGCATCAGTAACAAAGCCTTTATTGCCATTGGATCCATCATCAGTCATGATGAAAGTTTGATCACTACATGCTCTAAATTCATCTTCGAGCAATACCAAGTCAGTATTTCTAAAACCAATAATGGAATGCACAACTGTGCCTTGATCATGAAGTGCTTTAGCGACTGGATAAGCAATTGCACATCCGACACCGCCACCAACAACCGCCACTTTTTTCAATCCCTCAAGGTGTGTTGGTTTGCCAAGTGGTCCGACAAAATCATGCAGACTATCTCCTACCTTTAGTTGATTGAGCTTTGTAGTGGTTGCGCCAACAACCTGAAAAATAATCGTAATGGTTTCATCCACTCGATTTGCTTCAGTGATTGTCATAGGAATGCGTTCACCGTTTGTTTCGACTCTAAGAATGACGAATTGTCCGGGTTTTGCATGTCTGACAATAAAAGGTGCTTTGATTTTCAATTGTGTTACAGTTGGTTTCAAACTCTTTTTTTCAGTAATTTCAAACATAGGATACCTCAACAACTTTTATACTTCATTATACCATTATCAATGCATCATCTCAATGTTTCTTTTACATTCCTTAATTTGCTTTATCATGAAAACGTATAAAAAAATAGTGCATTTATATGCACTATAAATAAAGAATATTTATTTCTTTAAAGTCAAATATTTTTCGCTTATTTCATCCATCCGTGTTGGAATTTCTATTTTCTGTGGACATAGTTCTAGACACTCGCCACAACTGATACAAATATCCGCATTCTTGCCAGATAGATTGTTTTCATATTCTTCTTTGAATTGCCATCTATTTTTTGAAATAGCGAATTGATTGTAAACTCTAAACATACCTGGAATATCTACACCATGAGGACAAGGCATACAATAACCACACGATGTACATGGAATCGTTTGACTATTAAGATACGCTTCTAGTGCTTGATCAATCACCGTTTGATCACTCAATGAAATTGGTGTGAAATGACTTAATGTATTGACATTGTCTATGGTTTGTTCCATATTTGACATCCCACTCAAGACAACCATGACATTGGCTTTAGATGCTGCATAACGAATTGCCCAAGATGCTGCACTTACTTCAGGGTTATATGCATGAAAAATATCTAAAGACTCCTGGCATAAATTTGCCAGTGTTCCGCCTCTTACAGGTTCCATCACGATACAAGGCACACCATAAGCTTCCACGATTTCATACTGTTTTTTCGCATTCTGGAAATCCCAATCCAGATAATTAAGTTGTAATTGTACAAAATCCCATGTATAAGTATGGATGATTTTATCTAAAACTTCATGTGTATCATGAAATGAAAATCCAAGATGTTTGATTTTACCTTGTTTCTTCATCTCGTATAAATAATCCATGACACCTGGTATCAAATAAGGTTTAAATTGTTCCTCACCTAAGGCATGACACAAATAATAGTCAAAATAGTCAACTTGACATTTTTTGAG
>QKIB01000120.1 GCA_003249785.1 Acholeplasmatales bacterium | reverse complement strand
ATCAGAGACGTCATCTTATTCCCACACTTAAAACATCGATAAGATCAAAAGCGACTACAAGGTAGTTGCTTTTTTTATGCGCATCTGTGATAAAATATGATTAAAAGAGGGACAATTGATGAATCAAATCAAGGTAGTTGATCTGAAGAAAAACTACATCAACGGCAAAATCGTTCATGAAGTGCTCAAAGGCATTGATTTTTCTGTTGATGAGGGTGAGTTCGTTTCCATCTGTGGTCCTTCTGGGTCTGGCAAGACCACTTTACTTTATGTCTTAGGTGGTTTAGAGCCTTATACAGCGGGTTCTGTAGTCCTCTTTGATCAAGAGCTTAATACCTATTCAGATGGGGCAAAAGCCAAACTGAGATCACAAGATATCGGATTTGTCTTCCAGTTCTATAATCTGATTCCTAATTTGACAGTCTATGAGAATGTGCTTCTTTCTTCTGTCTTAGGTACTTTTAAATCGAAAGATGAAGTCATGGAGTATTTAGATGCTGTCGGCATGAAAGATTTTCATGGGTATTATCCATCAGAACTTTCAGGTGGTATGCAACAGCGCGTAGCTATCGCACGTTGTCTCGTCAACGATCCAAGGATCATCTTTGCTGATGAACCCATTGGAAACTTGGATTATAAAAACGGAATCCAAATCATGGAACTCTTTAAGAAACTGAATGTCACTTATCATAAAACCATCTTGATGGTTACACATAATGAAGATACAACCCAGTATGGAACGCGTACACTTCACATGCTAGACGGGAAAGTGATCAAAGATGAAAAAAACAATTCGTAGAATTGCTTTTTCTTTTCGCTTTGCATTCAAGAATCTCGTCCGCTTTCGTTTGCGTTCCATTTTGTTTATCTTTAGCTTCATCGTCTTGTTTGTTACACTTCTCATGGGCTTTTCAACCAAAGCTTATGTCGTGAGTTATTATTACGGTGCCGCAGAAAACACCTATCGAGAGATAGATTTTTCAATGGGAACTTCCTTGAACTCCAATTTGAGGTTTTTTTCAATTCGTCCCATTGTTGAAGATCAAAATATGGCGAACTATGTGGATGATGCCATTCCTTTCTTTGAAATGGATACACTAGCAAGTATCAACGGAGAAAAACTCTATGTGAAGACCATGGCATCGTATCTGGATCAGTTTAAGAAAGTATCCAATACAGTTCACATCATCAGTGATAATCTCTCTGATCATGACGTCATTATCACAAAGAGTATGGCTGATCAGTATGACTTATCTGTTGGAGAAAACTTAAGTCTCTATCTGGGAACCATGACAAAAGCATTCACTGTTGTTGATATCGTTGATGATGGTGGACTGTTTCAAGATGATACCATCTATATCAACAAAGATGGTAGTTTGTCCTTCTTTTTAACAGCACTCAATCCAGCTTTAGCTGCCATCAATCCGATTTTACTTCATAATATGTACAATCAAGTCTATTTCGAAGTCAAAGATGGTGTGAGTTTTGAAGATGCGATGAATTATGTTTCATCAATTCCTGAATTCTCATCCTTAAACTTCCATATTTCCATTGATACCAATGCACTAGATCAGTATGTCAGACGTACCGTATCATTTTTTGATCTCATCATCATCATTACCTTCTTTGTTGTACTTCTGGTGATGCAGACAACCTTTATGCTTTACTTCCAGGAAAAGAAAAAGAGTTTTGCAGTCGTTGAACTCTTAGGAGGAAAGAGAAGGTTCTCATTTGGAATCATCTTCATTGAGATCTCGTTCTTTTTTGTTCTCTCGCTCATTTCTTCTGTTTTCATTGGCAATGCGATTATCAGAAACGGACTCAAATATGTAGGATCACCTTCTACTTATCAACTGGAGTTTTCTACCATTTTATGGTCAGCGCTGATTATGGTGTTCCTTTATGTCTTCACTTCGCTTTATTATTTCATTTCTACTTCTAGAACATCTTCAATCAAACAAACTTTATCAATGGGAGTCGAAAAAAAGATCAAGTTGCTGCCTATGGTTTTGTTGATTTTATCGTCATTTGCACTCTATATGCTTGGTTATCTCCACTTTTCAAGCGATTGGATCAACCAGTATAAACCCATTCTTCAGACGATTTCCATTTTCGTTTTGTTGTTCTCAACGGCTTTCTTCTTGATTGCTCTATCTTCAAAAGGACAATCCATTCGAAAGAAGCCAATGATCTTTGCTCTTCAGTTTAAGATTTTACTTGCTAAAAGAGCTTTTTATCAATATCTATCTGTGATGCTCGTCTGTTTCTTGAGTATCTTGTTATTGACGCTTGCTAATGCACATATGGCAACCCGAATGAACACATACTCAAGTGAATTTAAGATCGATTTTGTTTTAACAAATTTCATCAGCAGATATGATGATACCTATCAAGAAATTTCAATCAATCCTGATGTTTCATCAGTTGATGAAGTGGGATACCTTCAAAATGTTGGGTTTACTGACTTTGCTCAGAACTTGAATAGTTTGATTGCGATCGATCCCAATCAAATTGAAACTTATTTCAATTTAGATATATCAGAAACAGCGCTTGCAAATCTATCAAGAGTTGATCGACATATCATTTTATTACCTGAACGCTTCCAGATGCTTTATCATATGCAGGTTGGTGATTTTGTTCATCTAAACATCAGTCCGCTTCACAACAATGAATCGTTTGAGATTGGTGGTTTCTTTGAAAAACAAGTCGGAGATCTCGCATTTGTCAATCTACAAGCTTTCTCTATTTACGATGACATCAGCCATAATGCACTCTTTGTCAATGCGCAATCTGATCCTTATGTACTCAAAACCCAACTCATCAATGATTACAGCAAATATATGGTTTATGTCATTGATTTTGAACAAGTAGTGACGGATAAAATGTCTGAAATGCGAATGACAACCAATTATCTAACGCTGATTCTATCAGCGATTATTGGATGTTTCATTCTATCTGTATTCAATCATTCTTTCTTGCTCTTGGGTCAGATGAAAGAAAGTTACGCACGACTCTATGTCCTTGGTTTTTCCAAAAAGAGAATGTTGAAAGTCCTCGTCAAAGAAAGTATCATTCTGTTCGTACTAATGACAATCGCTTCCGTGATTAGTTTCGTTTTTTTATCCAAAATTATCACGCCACTCATTCTGCTATCCGGGGAATATGAGAACGTCAATTTAACGCTTCCTGTCCTTTTGAAGGGTGAACTCATTATCTTATTTGTCTATATATTGACAAAAATCATCTATTTCTTTGGTGTTTGGCGTATTCACCCCAGTGAAGTGGTCAAAACATATTAAGAATATCAAAATATTTAAACAACAAACATGCTGGACTTGTATAAATTCATAAAATGAATGTATAATGAAGTTAGATTAGAAATGAATACACATATTTTTCAAGATGAATTCTAAGCATTCTTGAGGCGCTATACCCAAGGGTTGGCAGACCTTTGAGGTTGCGCATAGGGCTAAACATAAATAAGGAGGAGAGTTTCGTGAAACGATTTATGCGAATTGCTTTACTATTGATTTTCTCATTTGTATTGGTGGGATGCGGCAATGTGGAAATCACATTAGATACACCACAAAATGTATCCATCACCGACGGTGTTGTCTCATGGGATGCAGTCACTGGAGCTGAAAGTTACAACGTCATTGTTGGAACAAACAGTTATGCAGTAACTGAACCCACTTATGATCTCAACACATTAGGATTAGCTGCTGGAACGTATGAAATTCATATTGTAGCTGTTGCGGGGACCAATATATCCTTGCCTTCTACAACGGTAAACTTCGTCGTTGGAGCAGTTACTGTTGATGTACCTCAAAATGTTGCAATCAATAATGGGGTTGTCACTTGGAGTGCCGTAACGGGTGCTACAAGTTATGTTGTTCATATTGATGAAACGACACAAACTGTAACGACAACAACCATTAACTTAACGACATTATCTCTTGCACAAGGCAATCATACCATCTATGTTGTTGCTATGATTGGTACAGATGCATCAGCTGCATCAACTTCTGTCACTTACTTCGTTGGTGGTACAACACTCGCTGCACCAACAAACGTCGTGAATACTGATGGTACGTTGACGTGGAGTGCTGTAACAGGTGCTGCAAGTTATGATGTATATGTTGATTCAGTTGCGCATAACGTAACTGTAACAACATTTGATTTGAACGCTTTAGGTCTTGAAGCAGGTACATATGATGTGTTTGTTGTAGCTAAAGCCGGTACTGATTTATCCCCAGCTTCTGCAACTGTTACTTATACAGTTGCTGCTGCAAACCTTGATTCTCTTTATGCGTTGGCACTGGAATCAGTCAATCCGCTTTATGAACCTGACATGGTTGCTGCTGATTTTGACACAGATTCAGAATATATCGATTATGTCACTACATCTTCATTGGTTCATGCATACTGTATTGCTGTTGTTGATCTGGGTATGACTCAAACCCAAGCATTACTGATGTTTGGCCATATCGCTTCAACACCACTTCGTATGGGTAACATCACAGATGTCACAGGTTTAATGGCTGAAGTTGATTCCTATGCACAATTCGGATTAGATACTACGGATATTGCAACCATCCTTTATCAACTTGGTAATGCCGCTGCTGAAAGCCATGTCATTGATTTGGGCTATAAGATTGCCGACAAACAATCTGAAATCGCTCAACTTCAAACTGAATTGGCTGCACTGCAAATCACTGCAAATGCAGATTTAGCTACATTACTTACTTCTTTGATGGCTTATGCAACACCTACTGAAATCGCTCAACTTCAATATTTCTTCTCTGGACAGTACGAAGACAGTTACTATGTAATGAATGCACTTTATCAAATGGCAAATGATTTCATGTACAATTATGGCATGATTTATGATCCATGGTATTTGCATACCGGTGATGAATACATCATGATGTTCTACAACATTTTAGAAAGTATCAGAATTGATGAAAATTACACACTACTTGAAAACATCATGAATTTCAATTTCTCTTCATTCCAAAATGTGCTCTATAAGTATGAAGACATTCATTGGCAAACTGAAGACCTCAATCGTTATCAAAACGAATTGACTTTAATGAATCAGATCCAAACCTATTTCGGCGAACAACAAACCTTGTTGGTTGATGCTATCAGTGGTGTCGTTGATTACTTGACTTTGGTATACAATACAGTTCCTGCATCAATGGTCACTCATTTGGATGATCTGATTACAAATGGTGACTTAACGATAGAAGAATATTTCGCACTGAAAGATGAAGTCGTTAATGTTCTTCAAACCACATTACCTTCTGCAGCTGACTTTGCAAGTGTCTATACGACAATCTTCACAGTTGCTGATGCATTTGGTTACGTTGATTCAACAACTTATCTACCCTATGTTAGCTACTTTGGTGGTCTAAGCCACGCTGAACTTGATTTGATGTTGACCTTTGCTGGTTATGTCACTCAAGCTGATATTGAAGAAGGCATGACGCTTGCTGAAGCAGTCGTTATTCCTGGTGATTGGGTAGATGATGGATATGGTGGACAATATTATACTGGTGATTCCGTTGATTTGGCTGGTGCGATTGATTTTGCATATTATGTTGGTAATTATATCAATACTTTCATTGCTGACAATCAAACCAAAGTCGATGCATTAACAACCATTATTGGTGGTCCAGAAACAGAACAACTCATTAACCTATTCGCTACAGCCATAAAGGCTGAACTTGAAATGCAAATGGATCCCGATCAATATGCATTGGTATCTATGGCAATTGATGAACTGCTTGCTAAATACGATGATGTTGTAGCAATCGGTGAATTGATTGGTGCCGTCGGTTCCGGTGTTATTGATGAATTCTTATCCACAAATGGACAAGCTGTCCTTGATCATCTCCAAGATTTGATTCTTAATGGAAGTGGAGATTTGACAGATCCAACATTCGTAGCTGATGTACAAACCGTTCTTGGCGGATTACTAAATTATAGAGATGTCTTTACAGATAACATTGATCAAGCAACTATCCAATCCTTCTTGAATCTTGCTGTCATTCCACTAAAGGTTAAAGTACTTGAAGAAGGTATCATGACTGAAACTCAATTTGATACTTTAGCAAATGCTGCTATACCAGTTCTTGCTCAATTCCTTGCACTTGATGTCACATTCGCTGGTAGCATCGATGCACAAACCATTGTTGACATCGTCACGATGGCAAATGATATGATCATTCCAGGTGAATGGGTCACTGATGAATTCAATAACACATATTACACAGGTGATTCCGTAGATGTTCCTGCAGCTGTTGACTTTGTTGTTTACATCCTTGGTTATATTGATTCATTTGTAACTGATAATCAAACACAGATTGATGATTTAGGTGCACTCTTCACAGATGGTACCATTGAAGCGCTCATCACTACATTTACTGATACATTCTTAGCGATTATGGAACCTCAAATGGATCCCGATCAATATGCAATGGTTTCCATGATCATTGAAGAAGCACTTGCTGATTATGATAACTACATTGCAGCAATCAACTTAATTGGTCAAATGGGTTCTACTGTTGCTGATGAATTCTTGACATCAAGCGGACAGATCATTCTTGATATCTACAACTTAATGCCAACAACTCCAGATGCAACAGATCCAGTCTTTGTTGGTGGTGTAGAAGCAATCTTCACACAAGCTTTAGCTTATCATGATGCAGTTGCTAATTATCTGACACTTGCAAATGTTCAAACTCTATTGAAACTCGTTAGAGTTCCTCTGATTGTTCAGATGGATATGAGTGGTTCGATGACACCTGCTGAAACAGATCTCTTCTTCAATGCATTGCTGATTCCTGTTTCTACAGTTATTGTTAATGTCATCTCACTTGAACAAGATCTACTTGCTAATATCGATGCACTCAATGTATCAACAATGATGTTTGATTCTAATTGGAACATTACGGGTGATACAGCACTTATGGCGGTTGCGGTCACTGCACTTGATATGACACTGACTTTTACTAATAAAGCTTTGTTCTTCACAACACTCAACTTGATTGGCGACAGTATTCTCAAGAATGCAGATGTCATGACATTGATGGGTACAGCATCAACAACAGAAGTGGATGATATGATTTCATCACTCACAACTCAATTCAATGACCTCTTTACTGCCATCCATGCAGCTGCAGTCCTTGACTTCACAGCAATGGATCAAGCAGCAATTGATCAATTGACTGCTGTTTTCCAAACTCAAATCACATTAGGTACTCCTACTCCCTGATTTGAATGATTAAAGAATAATCCTCTTTGAGGATTCACATTCAAGAAAAGCACTTAAGACGTCGTCTTAGGTGCTTTTTCCTTTGCATAAAAAAAGATGATCAATTGATCATCCTTTATTTCTTTTTACTTTGACTTATAGGACATGTACTGCCTCTGATAATCAATTGGGATTTGACAGTTTTGGATTCTGTTGTTCTTGTGTTAGCAAGAATATCTTTCATGATCAGATTTGCTGCAATCTCTCCTTTTTTGGAGATGAACTGTCTGATGGTCGTCAGACCAGGTGAAGTGAAGGAGGCAGCTTGAATATCATCAAATCCAACAATGGATAATTCTTCGGGTATTTTTTTCCCTGCATCCTGACATGTCTTCATGACACCAAGGGCAACGATGTCAGCATCGACAATCAAAGCCGTTAGGTCAACCTTTCCTGCCATCAATCGATTCGCTAATGTTACACCACCTTCAAACGTGGTCAGTGTTTCAAAAACATAATCATTATTAATGGTAAGATTCGCTTCAAGCATCGCTTTACCATAGCCTAGATAACGATTGTTGTGGATGGGGGATTCTTGAATGTTCCCACCAACAAACCCAATCTTCTTATGACCAAGTTCAATCATATGTTTGGTGGCAAGATAAGATCCTTCAATATCATCGGTATTGATGGAATGAAAGTCATGAGCATAGGATTCATAGACATCGGTTAGAACCGTAGGAATGTTTAATGCTTTAACTTCTTCATAAATATCCGTAGGGTAATATCCAAGTAAGATGATCCCATCTAGTCCTCTGCTCTTAATCCAGTTCTTATACTTCCCTTTGGATTGAATCCCCGATAACAAGAGATCATATTCATAAGCTGAAATGACTTTATGAATCTCCCCTAAGTATTCAGCAAAAAATGGATTGGTTTCCAAAAGAGATCCTGTCGTATCCGATGGCGCAATCAAAGGAAGGGTCACACCAATCAGTTTGGTCTGTCCATTGGATAAAGAACGTGCATTTAAACTTGGGATATAATCCAAATCGGCCATGATCTTTCTGATTCTCTGTTTTGTCTTTTCTGAAACCTTGTCTAAATCATTGATGACATAGGAGACGGTTGCCGTAGACACCCCCGCAATACGTGCAATTTCAGCAATATTGGTTTTCTTGTTCATAAGTACCTTCATATTTCTTATTTATATGTATTATATCATTAAATGAGATGAAAAAACTTTCAAAAACGTGACATATCAAGATGATTCATCAAATATTATTTAACTTCTTCTATGCTTGATGATTGATGCGTTACATGAATCAGGTATGTCTTAGCTTGATGATGAATCTTAAATGTCATGGATTTAAAGGATTTCGGAAGTTTTGGAGTAACCTTGAGTCCATGCTTAAATGATAAACCTGCAAATCCGTAAAGTGCTGTCAAATAGGCACCACCGGATGCTGCTGGATGGGTTCCACCAATATAGATACCTCCGGCATATTGTTTGGAGTTTCCAGTTAAATCGATGGTTGCAGATTTCATGAAAAGTGGATAAGCATAGTTTATTTGATCAATCCAGCATGCTACAATCGCATACATGCTTGCTGATAGAGAAGATCCGTGTTCTGTTCTAGGTTCATAATAATTCCAGTTGGATCGATAGATATCCTTGTTATATAAATCTTTAAATAAGTAAAGCATCGTGATGACATCTGCTTGTTTGATGATTTGCGTGTCACCTGCAAGTCCCGACCCACCTAAATATTCATTTGGGTTTATTCTTTGGGAAAGCAATTCCTCTTTATCAACATCATGCATTTTGAAGTATCCATCAAACTGTTCAATCAATCCATTCGATTGAACTGGTTGGATAAATAATTGATCTTTCATGTCTTTGAGTAAAGAAAGTTCTTCTTCAAACTTCAGTTCTCTAACGAGGTCTTCAAAATAAACATCTTGTTTTTCTTTAAACATCTTCTCATAAGTAATTACTGCATTAAAAACCATTTGAACCATCTGATTGGTAAACGCATTGTTGTTCACGCGTTCATGATATTCATCAGGACCCATGACATCACAGATCTCAAATTGATGGTTCAATACTTTATAAACTCCATAGTCCAAATAGAATCTCGCAACCTCTAGAAGCACTTCAAGTGCTCCGGCTTTAAGGATATCAAAATCGTTTGTTCTTTGGATATAGGATGCTATCGCATAAACGATATCACTTGAGATATGCACTTGCTTATCTTTAAAATAGGTTCTAATCTTTCGTCCTGTAAACACATCTGTGACATTGTAATCGGTACACGCATCATAGCCATCTTCCTGGGATTCCCAAGCATAAAATGCACCTTTGAATCCGTAAGATTTTGCTTTTTCTTTGGCACCCTTAAGAGTTTGAATACGATAATTGATGATTTGTCTTGCACTCTCTAAATCGGTGTTGAGATAAAAAGGTAACATAAAGATTTCCGTATCCCAGAAGATTGCCCCTTTATAGGTTTGTCCTGAAATCCCTCTAGCAGGTATGGATGCATCTTTAT
Organism: Acholeplasmatales bacterium; assembly: GCA_003249785.1. GTDB lineage: Bacteria > Bacillota_I > Bacilli_A > Acholeplasmatales > Acholeplasmataceae > Peloplasma. Next base: position 2,052 of record QKIB01000120.1, on the reverse strand, counting down.
AACTGTGAGGCGCGAGTAATAACAAATGATAAATGGAATATCTGAGTGCTTTTTGTGCTTCAGGATCACCTTCGATGATGACATCGGCTTCATGCCATTTTTCATTCCATAGTGCTTGATGTTTTTTTAGATGGTCATCATAGCCTTCATGAGCGACTTCATTTAATCTTTGTCTTAATTGATCTTGAGTTTCATCAACACCAATCACACTATAAGCGTATAGTGTGTAGGATTGATTTTTCTTACTTTTGAAGATGAAACACTTTTCAATCTTATGTTCTGAAAGAATGACTTGTTCCTTTTCAACATCAAAGTCAGCGTATATATGTTTGATGGTATCAATTTGGATTCCTTTTTCGTGTGTTTTACCTGTTGAGTATAAATAGTCATCTTCGTAACTGTCAATCTGTTCTAAGTGTGGACCGTTGATATCCCACACGTCGGTATCAGTGCCTGTATGAATTTCAATCTTTGCATCTTCTGATGTCTTGATCTGATATTTATGAAGTATCGTACGATCAGAGCATGCTGAAACAAATCTTTCAGATTGAATGGATACTTCAACACCATCAAGTTCAAATACAGTTAACCGATGCATCGTGGCATCCTTAAGATTCAAGGATTGTTCATGATGGATTGGTTTTTGTTTTAAGACAGATAATGATTTGCCGTTTAGATAGGTTTCAGTCCATAGAGGATTGAATGCATTAACCGGTTCTCTCCATCCATCACCAACTTGATCATAGATGAGTGGTAAGTTGATTGCAACCAGTTCATTCTTCGTATATTCTTCTAATGTGCCTCTAACACCCAATTGCAAATGACCAGTTAAAAACTGATTGCCAAAATGAATGATTTGAGTGGAATCAAAACCTTCTGCTTTAATGTCCCACATAATCGATGGTTGTTTTTCCTTTTTTCAAATGATAAATGTTCTCATAAATTTGGATGGGTTCGCTTAGATCCTTATCAACTTCTAAAGTCACTACTTTGGCATCAATAGAGAGTTTGATGTTCGTCCCCAGATAATGAATAGCAAACTGATAAGATTTCCATGTTTTTGGACATGTAGGTGCGAGCTTCAGAATTTCTCCGTCACTTCTTAATCCACCAAATCCATAGACGATATTCATCCATGCTGCTGCAATAGATGTTAAATGAAGCCCTTCGTTGGTATTTCTATTGTAGTCATCTATATCCATCCGTGTAGCAAACCCAAAGAAATCAAGGGCTTGTTTCGTATATCCTAATTCATTAGCAAAAATAGAATGGATCGATGGTGAGAGTGACGATTCATGAATCGTCTTAGGTTCATAATAATCATAGTTTGCTTTTTTGGTTGCTTCATCGAAGCGTTGATTCAACAGGAACATAAACATCAAAACATCCGGTTGCTTGATCATATCGTTTCGATAGATTCGATCATAACTCCAATGTGCATAAAGCGGAAAGTCAGTAACTGGAATCGAATGGATATCCAAATGAGGTAAATCACTGAATCCTTCGTGCTGTTCAAAGATCTTGGTCTTATCATCATAAGGAACATACATCTTTTCACATTGATGCTTCATAACTTTGATCTCTTGTTCGGTTACTTTAAGATGTTGAATTATCTTTTGTACTTCTGGTTTATTTTGATACTTCTCATAGACTTCAATCATATAAAGCATAGTTTCTTTCGCCATGATGTTCGTATATGCATTATGATTAACCATCATTTGGAATTCATCGGGTCCCATGACACCATAATATCCAAACTTGGTTTGATCTTGATTGTATTGCCCGCGCGATGAAAAGAATCTAGCAATCTCTACAAGCATTTCAAATCCATAATTCATCAAGAACGATTCATCCTTGGTGTTTTTGACATAATGCCAAATGGCATATGCAACACCACTGGTGGGCTGAAACTGTAAGGATGCGTGTTGCCATAAGTCACAAGCTTCATCCCCATTGAGTGTAGCAATCGGATAACATGCACCTTGGCAATCCAGTTCCTTCGCTCTTGCTCTTGCCTGATTTAATGTGTTATATCTGAACATGAGCAAGTTC
>QKIB01000026.1 GCA_003249785.1 Acholeplasmatales bacterium | reverse complement strand
TTTGACACTGCCTTTTTCAAAACATGCTTGACCGAATAATGCAGCTTGTTGATCACCAGCAATACCGCTGATTGGTACTTTTTCTCCAAAAAAGTGATAGGGTACAGTATAAGAATATATTTCAGAAGAAGATTTGACAACAGGTAACATAGACATTGGAATTCCTAAAATATCACAAAGTTCTTTATCCCAACTCAAATCATAAATGTTATAAATCAATGTTCTGGATGCATTGGTGTAATCGGTGATATGCGTTTTTTCTGATAACTTATAAACTAACCAAGAATCGATGGTACCAAAAGCGAGCTCACCCTTTTCAGCTCTTTCTTTTGCGTGAGGAACATGATCCAAAATCCATTTGACTTTGGTTCCTGAGAAGTAAGCATCAATCAACAAACCAGTTTTTTCTCTAAACAATGGTCCATAACCTTTCTGGTTGAGTTCATCACAGATATCCGAAGTTTGTCTGGATTGCCAAACGATGGCATTATAGACTGGCTGACCTGTCTTTTTATCCCAAACAACCGTGGTTTCTCTTTGATTCGTAATTCCAATCGAATGAATTTGACTTGCTTCAATATTTGCTTCCAATAATGCACGAGCCATGACTGCCAATACACTGACCCATATCTGATTTGCATTGTGTTCCACCCAACCAGGTTTTGGATAAATCTGTGTGATTTCCTCACTGGCAACAGCGATGATATTACTTTCATGATCGAAAATTATCGCACGTGTACTCGTAGTTCCTTGATCGATAGCTAAAATATATTTTTCCATAGTTTTCTCCCTTTCTACTATTGATGAATATCAATGGCTTTGGTGGCAATGATGTCCACACCGGTATCTAAAATGTTGGAAACAATTACATCTCCTATTTTAACATTTTTTGAAACAGTAATTCCACCCAATACGTCAAGTACCTTGAAGATCAACTCTTTTGGAATTGGATCTTTAGTTTTCACACTGAGTCTTGGAGTTAAAGAACTGATAGTTCTAACTGTGGTTGTTACGATACGTGTTGGATGTGTCATTTCTTCAATTGCATATTTTTCGCCTCTTGGACAAATGTTTCCTTCAACACGCAAATTGCCGTCAATTGTTAGATGACATCCAATTGGGCAAGCAATACAAATCATTTCTTTCATGATGTCACCTCCTCAAGTGTTAAGGTTAATTGAGAATGATCTAATAGAACACTCGGATTCAAAGTGAGTTTTTCCATTTCTGCAGGTGCTAGATTCTTTGCTTTCTTTGTATAAATGACTTCACCATTTTGAATGAGTTTGAAAACACCTTTATCCATTTTCTTGGAAACTCTGAATGAGAGTTCAATCGGAGCATTAAGATATTCAAAATCAATCAATTGTGGAACGACATATCGAATCTGTTTATTCAACTTGATTTCATGAATGTCCTTTGAAGGTGTACGAGGATTGAGAACATAATCAAGTGCGCTCTTTCCTGCTTTTTCACTTTCAACTGAAACATAGTCGACCAGGTCATGCACATGAAGTGCATTGCCACAGACAAAGAGTCCACTGACACTGGCTTCGTAAAATTGGTTGACAACTGCACTTTTAGTCACTGGATGTTTAAGCATGGAAAGTGAATCAAATAAAGTGATGTCGGGAATAAGTCCCACAGAAAGAAGAAGTGTATCAACATCAAATGTTTTTTCAGTACCATCGATTGGACTAAAGTTTTCATTGACTTGTTGAATCGTGACTTGCTCCAGACGATCTTTGCCTTTAATATTGGTTACTGTATGTGATAAATAGAGTGGAATATCATAATCATTGAGACACTGTACGATGTTACGGTTGAGTCCATTAGAATAAGGCATAATTTCCGCAACACCTAAAACTTCCGCACCTTCAAGTGTCATGCGGCGTGCCATGATGAGTCCAATGTCACCACTACCTAAAATGAAAACACGTTTTCCAACAAGATAACCGTCAATATTCAAATAACGTTGTGCACTACCTGCAGGCATAATGCCTTTAGGTCTTTCACCAGGAAGCATAATAGATCCTCTGGTTCTTTCATAACAACCACTGGAAAGAATGACAGCTTTAGCCTGTATTTTTTCTAATCCTTCTTCGAGCGAAGTAACAGTGATTAGAAAATCATCGGTTTTCTTGATATCAACAACTGTCGTATGTAATTTGAATTGAATATTTTTTTCAAAAAATGATTCCATATATCTTGCTGCATATTCTGGTCCAGTCAATTCTTCCTTAAAGACATGAAGACCAAAACCATTATGAATACATTGGTTCAAAATACCACCCAATTGTTGTTCACGTTCAATGACCAGAATTTGTACACGGGGATCATTCGCTGAAAGTGCTGCAGCTAATCCTGCTGCGCCACCACCAATAATTGCAATGTCAACTTTCATTTCTTCACCTTCGTTTCTGGTCCTAAAATCGGTGTATCAAGGGCATAATAATTAATCTTGTTTACAGGTTGATTGGTTTCTCTAGCGATGATTCTTAGGATCAATCCTTCACAATATCCGCCTTGACATAAGCCGCTTCCCGCGCGCGCGCGTTTCTTTATTCCTTTAATGGTATCATTTCCAAGGGGTCCATGGATTGCTTCCATGATTTCTGCTTCGGTTATTTTTTCGCATTTGCAGATTAGATTTCCGAAATACGGATTTTCCTTGATGAGTGCTTGTTGAGTTGTTTCATCTAAATGATAAAATGCATCTCTTTTTTCTCTGATTGGATTGAAATCAGGTTTCTTTTCCAGATGATGATCTTTAAGGACTTCTTCAACCAGATATCTAGCAATCGCTGGTGCTGCGGTTAATCCTGGAGAATCAATACCTGCAACATGGAAGAAGTTCTTGATTTCTTTAGATTCTTGAATGAAAAAATCATCATAAGTCGAAGAAGCTCTGAGACCAGCAAAGTTTCTGATGACCATATTAAATGGAACGTTTTTTGCCAAATGAGAGACATCATCACGAATCTGTTGCATACCATCTCTTGTGTTGGAGAGTAGTTCTTTTTCTTCCTGAAATGTAGAGGTAGGTCCTAAGAGAATATTGCCGTGAACTTGTGGTATGATAAGAACCCCTTTACCTTTAGCTGTTGGCAGAGGATATAGGACGTGATCGACAAATCCCTTGATTTTTCGATCTAGGACGAAATATTCACCTTTTCTTGGTTTAATACGATAGGCTACATCTTTTTCAACCATTGCAGCAATTTGGTCTGAGAAGATACCAGAAGCACTGATGACTGATTTGGTTCCAATGATGTCTTGATGATTGACTTCAACTTCAAAATGATCGCCAGTTTTTGTAATACGTGTGACCTCACTGTTTTTTTGAAAGGTCGCACCATTGATGATTGCATTTTCAAGACATGCAAAAGCAACTTCCCAAGGGTAAGTGACTTTGGTTGAAGGAAGTGATAAGACTTTGGTGATGGTATCATTCAAATTTGGTTCTAGTTTTAAAGCTTCATCTCTAGAGTAAAAACCGATTTGAGTAACACCATTGATCAGTGCGCGTTCATAAAGTTCATCAAGTACTTTTTCTTCAGATTCATCGTGCGCAATGACAAAAGCACCCGTCTTTAAAAGTGGAATATGCAACTCTTTTTCCATCGTTTCGTAAAGTCTGTTGCCTTCCACACAAAGTTTTGCCTTCAGTGTATTTTCTTTTGGATCATGGCCGGAATGGATGATTGCACTATTAGCAACCGTTTGATGATTTGCAACATCGTTTTCTTTTTCCAAGACGAGAATTTTAGCTTTGTATTTACTAAGCTCCCGTGCAATATTGGTACCGACAATTCCTGATCCGATAATAATATAATCGTACATTAGATCCTCCTATAAAATTCAAAAGAGAAAAAACAATGAAAATTGTTTTCTCTCTCTATCTCTCTTATTAATCAATTAACTTGTTAGATTTATACCCAGAAATCTGTATTGCTTGTAGTGACTGCAACCGCACCTGAATCCAAGCATTTACGTATCTGTTCTTTCTTGCGAATGAGTCCACCCATCAAGATCTGACTATTGGTACCTTCCATGATTTCGGGCAGGATATCCGTGCTTGTTGCTGGTAAAACTTCGAGATAATGCGGTGATATTTTTCTTGCCATATCCAGACTTTGAGTCAGGGATACTGAGTCCTTGAGGAAGAAGCGGAAAATGCCAATCACTTTACGCTTTCTGCAAATCTCTATGACCTTAGGCTTGCTGGAGATGATGCCGTCAACCTTAAGAGTCTGTATGAGGTAGATTGCGCCAAATTCATCACTGGACAATCCTTTAATCAACTCGGAATGAATCAAAACTTTCTTATGGTTTTCCTTCATGAGTTGAACCAACTCAGGGAGTTGTGCCAATTGAAAATTCATGAGTATACCATAGGTCAAAGGCAGTGATATAAACTTCTTCAAATCTTGATAATTACTGATTGCTGGGATGATTCTTTGATCCTCTAGCATTCATTTTCCTCCTGTCAAATAAAAGAAATAGCAAAGCAAAATAGCTTCAATTCAGCACATTTTGACTCCGCTCTATATCTCTTAAGCATCTCTTAAATTCTATCTTTATTATAATGCTAAACAACCAAAAAGTCAAGCCACAATTCATTTTACTGCAGATGAATTTCGATGATGTAATCTGCAGGAATTCGTTCATAATTTGAAAGAATAATAACCTTGTTAATCCAGTCGATTTTTCGGATATTTCCATAGGTGTATTTTGTGTAACCCTCGTTAAAAAACTCGATTTCGATCTCAAGATTTTGGGTGAATGCAATCATTAAATTGCGATTTAATTCTTCAAATTGATCGTCACTTAAAAAAGGCTTATTTCTCTTACCTAAGCGATATTTAAGTTCTTTGATGATGGAATGATAACCGATGAGTGCATCAAATGGTGCCCACTTGATAATCCCGCGGTCGTGATAGGTTTGACTATGCATTGTGACCTCCGATCATCTTGTTTCTGGCTTTAATAGTTGAACTCTCAAATTCACTGGATGCGCGGTTGATGCTGTTGCGTCCATAACGAAATTTAATCTCATCGACAGCTTGATGCAATTTTTGTTCTCTAATGATCTGTTCTGCATCCTCAAAAATCGAGAACTGATAGATATGATTTTCCATTAAGCCAGTCACGCTGATATGAACTCTACGAATGGGTTCATTTCCATAATATTGATGGAAAAGAAATAGACAAGTCTCATAAATGACAGAAGCATTTGCTGTAGGTTGGTCGAGTGTAATCTGTCTGGAGAAACCGCCGCCTGTTTCTTTGCTGTATCCAATCCCCAAATGGACGGTCTTGGCAATCTTTTTGGCAAGTCTCAAACGACGTGTGACATCATCCACCATTTCAATGATAATTTGAAAAATATCGGGCGGAAAATAGTCGTGGAAAAGCGTTTGACCACTGCCGTAACTTTTACTGACAGTCCGAATATTGGATTTAGCCTGAATGAGACTCATGTCAATGCCATGCGTATGATAATAGAGTTCTTCACCAAGCACACCATAGATGCGCTTTAGCATCTTGACATCGTAATGAGCAATATCACCAATGGTCTGCAATCCCAAACGATTGAGGTTGAATTCCATATGGTATCCGATACCCCACATTTCACTGAGTGGAGTGACAGGCCATAATTTGGTAGGAATGTCATCATAAGTCCACTTCGCAATAAAATCTGGCGCTTTTTTGGATTCAATATCTAAAGCGAGTTTTGCCATTAACATGTTGGGACCAATACCGCAGGTTGCAAACAACTTAGTTTCTCGGTAGATGGTTTCAAGAATCTCTTTGGCAAGTTCCAGATCGGTTTTCTTGTAATAAGTCAAATATTCGGTGACATCCAAAAATGCTTCATCAACGGAATAGATGTAAAGATCATCCTCAGAGATGAACTTGAGATAGATTTCAATGATTTTTGCAGAGTATTCAAGGTAAAGCTGCATTCTTGGTTTTTGAAAAATGATGGGAATATCATCAGGAAGTTCGTGAATGCGACAGCGACTGGGCATGCCCAAACGTTTTAGGTAAGGGGTGACAGCTAGAACAATCGATCCTCCACCTCTGGATGCATCAGCAACCACCAAAGGCGTCTCAAATGGATCCAAGCCTAAAACAGCGCACTCAACAGATGCGTAGAAGCTCTTCAAATCGATGCACAATATGTTTCGATGCAACTGATACTCTTCCATAGGCTGTCTCCTCTTGTGCCCCCATTATATCAATTAATCAAAAAAATAAAAGAGGTAAAACCAAGGTTTTTGAATGAAAGTGTTCTCAGGAAATCTTACATTTATATTCATTTTAAAATGACGGGAAAATGAAAAAAAATACAACCTCCAAATCAGCGATTTGAAGATTGTAAATACTTATCTTTCTTGTTGGAGTAGGTTAAACAACTCCGTTTTTTCTTTTTCAGTTAAATCACGATAGTGACCTACAGGGATATCAAGTTTAATATTCATCACTCGAATCCGCTTGAGGCTCTTGACCTGATAACCAAAGACATCGCACATTCTGCGAATCTGACGGTTCATGCCTTCAGTTAGAATGATCTTGAAACGGCGATCGCTCAGTCTTTCCACCTTGCAGGGCTTGGTCACAGTTCCTAAAATTGGAACACCATGTGACATTTTGTCGCAAAAATCTGGTGAAAGTTTCTTGTCGACTTCGACAACATACTCTTTTTCATGATTGTTCTCTGTGCGTAAAATCTCATTGACGATATCACCATCATTGGTCATTAAAATCAGACCTTCACTGTCTTTATCCAGTCTTCCGATATGAAAGATACGCTCTGGATACTTCATGTAATCAATGATGTTATGCTTGATGGCAGGATCGGTTGTCGAGACGACACCTATGGGTTTATTGAATGCCAAATAGACCATTGGAACCTGATGCTTGATTAACTTTCCTGATACGGTCACAAGATCTGATTCTGTGACCTTAGAGCCAATCAGCGCAAGTTCTCCGTTGATTTTGACCTTTCCCTGTTCAATGAGACGATCCGCCTCACGTCTGGAGCAGAAGCCTGATTCACTGAGGTATTTATTGATACGTACCTGCATGCGGACTATCTTCCCTGGTGACAAACAGGTGCTTGGTAGGATTTGCCATGCGTATCTATGGTAATCTTTTCAATGATGACTGCATCATAAGGTGCATCTCTGATATCTCTTGGGACGCTTGCAATCTTGTCTAAGACATCATAACCTTGAGTCATACCACCAAATGCGGCATATGATCCATCCAAGTGCGCAGCATTGCCATGCATGATGAAAAACTGGCTGGTCTGTGAATTTGGATCATCAGTTCTTGCCATGGAAATGACACCTCTGGTATGCTCTAATGGATTATTAAATCCATTGATTTTGAATTCACCTTTAATGGCACATGCTTCAGCCTGGCTACCGCCACCTTGAATCATGAATCCCGGAATGATACGATGGAACTTGAGTCCATCATAGAATTTTTTTTGAATCAAGTAGATGAAATTGTTCACCGTATTGGGTGCAACCTCATAGAATAGTTCAAGTTGAATGGTTCCAAACCCTTTGACATCGATGGTCACTGTTGGATTTTCTTGGTTGAGATAATTACGATAATTCATATGTGTTTCTCCTTTCAAACTACATATTTATTATATCACTAAATAAGTGTTCAAGATATTGTTTTACCTTGAAAACTAAGGCAATTGAAAACGGTTGTGTCATCTGATTTAATCAATGATATAATGAAATCAACAAGGAAGAGGTATCCTTTCATGCGCTTGGATGAATTCAAAGAACTTTATCACAAAAACCATATCAGTGATGATGAACTGGTTAAAGCTCTGATTCTACTCAAACATTATCAAAAGATGATTGGTAAAGATTCCATAGATGATGCAGATCAATATCAGCTCGATGGTTTTATTCGTTTGCTCGTTGAAGAAAAGACGTGCGATGTGACCCGCATTGTCACTTTAATGCGCTATTACCGAATGATTAAACGTAATGATCTTTTCATCCATCTCACCAAATATACCGGAGGTTTAGGCGTCATTGAAAGTATTTTCGAACGACTCAAAAAAAGAGTGAGTCCCGAAATCTATAATGCCATCAGCAATCATACCCAAATTCCTCAACTTGGAACACATCCAGATGATTTCCCTGAATTCACGATACGTTTTGTTGAACGCTTGCAGAACCATCTGCCAGATGATCAAATTGCTTACATTCTTGCGGGTAACAATCATCAGATTCCGGAATCAGCATTTCTCGAGGAAAAAATACATTATGAACACGCAAATTCACTTGATGATTACCTAAAAGATCTCCATCACAGAAAAGTTGAGATTTTGAATAAGCATCTCAAAGATGGAACCGTCTGGTTCGAACAAAACATCACTGAAGAAGTTGTAGATTTCGTTGCTTCAAATCAGGAAATCTTATCTGCAGTAAGGCGTGATGATTATCTCTATATCACGAAAATTCCTTACGACACAAAAGCTTATTTGGAAGCAAAGAATGAAACTGAACAAAGATATCATGCCTGTCACTGTCCGTTTGCAAAAGAATCAATCAGAAACGGAAAAACTAGGATTCCTGGTTTGTGGTGTAACTGCAGTGCGGGATTTGGAAAAACGCCATTTGAAAATATACTAAACCAAGAATTACAGATTGAAGTCTTAGAAAATGTTTTGGATGGCGATATGAGATGTCGTTTCAGAATTCCTTTAGAGCATGTAGACTATAAAAAATAACAGTTCACATAGGTGAACTGTTTTTTATTTACTGAGATTGTTTTTTCTTTTTGAAACCGTTCAAACGAACCGTTCCATAAACTCCAATGAGAATCATCGCCGACCCAATGTAATGATAGTAGTATAGATGTTCATGAAGAAGTAATGCTCCTGCTGTGATAGCCACGATGGTTGAAAGATTTGCATAAATGCTCGTGACATGTGCTGGAAGTTTACTGAGTGCAAAATTTACAAGGAAGAATCCACCAATGGATGCTACAATACCTAAATACAAAATGGGAAGAAGGAGTTCAACATGAAACAGATTGGTCACATAGTCAGTGATTCTGTGCTCAACACCTAATTGAATGAGATAAATTGTATTGAAAGTTACAGCACCAGCTAACATCATAAAGTAAGTGAGTTCATAAGGTTTCAATAATTTAGAGGCACTTCTGGATGCGATATTGAACAAAGCTGCAGAAATGACGGCACCTAACAGAAGTACAAATCCCCAGATTTCTGAATGAAAACCATCTTGAGGAATTGAAATTTGAATAAAGAAGACACCAGATAAACTGAGGATTATAAAGAGAACTTGAGCTTTCTTAGGTCTTTCATTCAAGATCAGCGTACTTAAGATTGTGACAAAGATTGGAATCATAGCAATCATCATGCCGCCTTCGCCACTTGTTGTTTTCTGTAAACCATAGGTTTCAAACAAGAAATATAAAACAGGTTGAAAGAGTGCAACCAAAAAAAGATCGATGAAATACGTCTTTCTGAATCTGATATGGATAACTTTGAATAAGCGCAGGATTTCAATCACGATGAAAGCGACCAAAAAGCGATAAGCAATCAACCCAATAGGAAGGACATAATTAAGTGCAACTTTAGAAAACATGAATGTAAATCCGAAAATGGTTGCGAATAAAATCCCCGCGAGATGAACTTTTCTGTTTGTCATAATCAACCCTCTTGTTGTGATATTTACTCTCTTTACTATCTTACCATTTTTTAGGTGAATCAGCGCATAAAAAAACGATGAATTCAATTTGAAATCATCGTTTTAAATCTTAATTAATTGACGTATGGACGCTTTTCTTCGGGTTCTTCGATAATTTTTTCCTTCGGAACTTTTTTATCAATGTTTTGTGAATCATCCACTTGTTCGACTTTTTCTTTTCCGACATTCAAGCTCTTGGAGTATTCACGATACTTTTGATATCCACCAAATCCATCGTAACCTAGATATCCAGATCCAATCAATGCAATGATTAAGAAGAAAATACCTACTGTACCATAATCAAAGTTAGGTAGAACAGCAATAATTGCACCCAAAGTCAATGAAGCAATATGAATCCAGAATTTAGGAATTTCAGTTTTTTCACCAAGAAAGACAACGGAATTAAAGAAAACTAGACCGCGTGCATAGAAGAAGAATACCAAACCATAACGATAAACAGCAGCCCAAATAGCTTCATTGGAAAGATTGCTACCTTTGGTTATGCCAATATAAATCATCAAGCCCCCAATGAGTGTATCAAATATGATTTCGATCAGATTTAAAGTTCGAAGTACTTCTTTATGCAGTGATTTCATAAAAGGTACCACTCTAATGATTGAGAAGATGACAATTGCAACACCTGTAATCGTATAAACAACTTCATTGGCAAAAACCATGTAAATACCAACACCTAGCAAAATGGCTGCTAAAATAAATTTCAGGACCCATCCATAACCATATTTCATCTGTTTCATATCTTTTTCCTCCTAATCTGGGAATCTAATTGCATTATATAGCAAACCATGATTTTATGCAATATGAAACACTTTTTGATGAACAAAAAACGGTCAAATCAAAGGAATGAAATTTGATGCAAAAAAAGATGTCGAACCTTTGCATTAAACGGTTAAAAGTGTTATTCTATTCTTGAAAGATAGGGGATTTTTTATGAATTATAAACTCATTAAACCAACCATATTTTACAAGAAGAAATATTACGAATATTTGAAACAATGGGGTGATGAAGTCATCACACCTAACATATCAGATCTTCGTGGTAGAAGATATGAGACACTACTCAAAGAACTCTATGAGCTCGAACACGAAGTTGAAGTTCCAAGAGGATATTTTCCAGAAGCAAATTATCTTATGATAGATGAAAAAGATGACATCATTGGATTTGTCAATATCAGACACCACTTAAGTAAGTTATTGTTAAATACGAGAGGGCATATATCTTACGGCATCAAGCCTAGTGACCGAACTCCTGAAGTCACGAAACAACTGATAGATCTTGCACTCATTCAAGCTCGAGAAATCGGGATTGGAAAAGTGAAAATGGTTTGTCCTAAATCGGATAATCACTTATGTCAACATATGGTTGAAATTGGTGGTTCACTCGAAAGTGAAGATTTCAATGATGTTGATCGATATGTCATTCAAAGATTTTGGATTGATTTAAAAAAATAAAAAACACAGGGCATCCTGTGTTTTTATTTTGTTCATATACAAAGATCAAATAGCAAGTTGATATTTGATTTTGAACTTCAGTTCCTTTGGAACCTCTTTAAGTGCACGATTGAGTAGTTTTAGATGTTTGATGCCATGCAGACGGAAATATTTCTCTAAATTAAAGATTTTTTGATCATCTTGACGATTCATTAAACGATATAAAATATACCAATCTTCAAGACAAGTAAAGAAGATGCGTACACCGGCGATGGTATCGATATCCGTGATACTTTCTTCATCGAAGATATAATGATAGAGGGTATCCTGATAGCGAATCTTAAAGTCGCAAATCAAATCGATTTGCATATCATGAACTGTATACTGATAGAAATACTTGGTTTCAAATTGTTTGGTTGTTTTGGATGCGAGTTTCGTACCTAATTCGGATAAGATCTTAGCAGCTTTTTGAATGTCTTTTTCCATGACCAAAAGATCAATGTCATTGACATGATCGACCAGATCAAATCGCTTAAGGACATTTGATCCACCAATCGCCCAAGTGATTTCTGCAAGATTAAATTGTTCTGCAATCATGTTTAATGCAAACATTGAATTGAGTGAAAACATAAAGTTAGATCTCCTTTGACATATTGATGCTGATGAAATCATAGCCCAT
>QKIB01000154.1 GCA_003249785.1 Acholeplasmatales bacterium | reverse complement strand
AAAGCATTTGAATTTCACCATCAACAATCAATTCTCCAATATCATGATTATATTTCTTTAATTTCTTATATGTCGTGATCAAAGAAATGATACCTAAAGCAATCACAGCAAAAATTAAGAAGGTATCAACAGTTGACAAAATTTGTGAAAACATGAACTTGATCGGGATATTATCCATACTGATATTAAAATCTGGTCGACCACCAGGAGGAACATCACCAATCATTTGATTGAGTGCTTCACCATTCGGTATGAATCCTTCAGGTTTATCACCGATACCAAATCCAAAAGCGCGAATCGGACCAAATAAACTTCTTTGTCCTGTTAAAAGGGTTCCAAAGTTTTTCAAATTTGATACAACCTTTGATAAAAACGTATTTTCAAAATGTCCAAATCGTCCTTGAGAAATTCCAAAAATGGCTCCAACTATTCCGATCAAGACAAGAAGTAAAGCAATCCCACTATCATATTTTGGAATCTTGATGTGATTGCTTTTGATAACACTTCGATTCAATTGATGTTCGCACCCGATTGCAACAAAGAATAATGAAACATAGAAGATCATGAAATATGCCAACCAAGTTGAAAAGAAGAAATAACTGATCAGCATTAATGGTAACAGCGTCAATTTCATAACAAATAAGACTTTGATATTAAGTGTAAATTTATGTTTATGATGACTGATACCTTTAATATCCAGTTTTTCTAAATTTCGTTTCTTTTTTTCTTGTATTTTTCGTTTTAACTCGTTTTTTTGTCGTTTGTTTAATTGTCTGCCCATAAGATCTCCTATTCGTAGCGAAGTGCTTCAACTGGATCCAGTTCAGATGCCTTCATGGATGGAGCGATACCTGCAAGCACACTAACAGAAAGACTGATAATAATACCAATGAAGTAGTATGTTAAATGATAACTAATCAGTTGAGTCTGTAAGGAAATGCTCGTTATGACATTGGTAGCAATTGAAATGAGTAGTGTGAAGGTGATACCGATTAAACCACCTGCAATCCCTAATATACCCGCTTCGAACATAAACATTTTGCGAATGTCCTTTTTTTGTGCGCCAATGGCTCTTAGGATGCCGATTTCTTTGGTGCGTTCTGCAACACTAACATAAAGAACAACAAAAATCATAATTGCTGCAACAACCATTGAAATGAACCCAACACCCGATAAAACATTGGTACCTAATTCGATATATGTAATGATTTCTTGAGCTTCGTTATTTGCTTGATAGGTATGCAGTCTTAACGCATTGATGTCATCAATCACGGTATTAATATAGGTGACATCGCTCAATTGAACATAAATCACATTAGTTAGTGCTTCACTCTGAAACAAATGATTAAGATCACCAGAAGCAAGATAGGCATTGGTAGATCCGCTGTTTTCTGAAAGGTCATCATAGATACCACTAATGGTATAAGTATAAGTGTAACCGTTATAGTTGACGTCTATCGTTTGACCAACTGCAGCAATCACACTATCTTCAGAGATTAAACTAGCAAATTTCAGGTTGATGAGAATGGTTCCTGATTGAACGGGATAATTGCCATAGAGTAGATCTGGATAGAATTCATTATCAAATTCAGAAAGATTTGTAATACTCTTATCAGTTGCATCATAAGTAAAGGTTGAATCAGTGATTACACCAGAATAGATGATGCTGTCAACCCCTTCTAAATCCAAAATACTAGAAAGTTGGCTATCAGAGATTGAGGTTTGATCTTGTGTGGTTACTGTGATCTGTCTCGAACTCAAGTTATCTGCATACACTTCTTTCACATAGGTTTTTAAACCCATTCCTAAGGCAAGAATAAGAACGATGGCAGCAATCCCAATGGACATACCAATCGATACAAACAAGTTACGACTTAGTTTCTGTTTGACATTTCGATAAGATAATTTGGCAATATCTTTTGTCTTAATTGGTTTGGGCATGATGACTTTCTCATATTCGCCCTTAACCTTGATGACAAACTTGGTTTCATCTGATACAATTTTCCCATCGTCAATCTCAACGATTCGACTGCATTGCTCTGCGACAAGATGACTATGTGTAACGAGAATAACAAGCTTACCTGATTCAACGATCTTTTTAAGAATTGTCATGATAATTTCAGCAGAATCTTTGTCTAATGCACCTGTCGGCTCATCTGCGAGTATGATCGATGGGTTATTGGCCAAAGCACGAGCAATGGCGACTCTTTGTTGCTGGCCACCTGATAATTGTGTTGGTAATTTTTTGGCATACTGATTCAGTCCAGCCATTTTCAATAGATCCATGGCTCTCTTTTTTCGAACTTTTGGATCAATATCACTCATCTGCATTGCGACTTCTACATTTTCAAGAACAGTCATATGGTTGATCAAATTGTAATTCTGAAAGATCAAACCAACCCGTTTTTTACGATAATCATCCATTTCTGATTCTGTAAAATCACGAATAAATTTTCCTTTGACAATGATACTACCTGTGTATTCACTATCAAGCCCACCGAGAATGTTGATTAGGGTTGATTTTCCACATCCTGATTCGCCCACAAGCGCAACCATCTCTCCTCGATCAAATTCGATATCAATGCCTTTTAAAACATCCTGTTTTGTGACTTTTGTGATGAAATAACTTTTCATAATGTTTGCTAACCGCAAAAGTTTTGCCATATTTAATTTCTCCTTACTGATTAATTGTTATGTTTAGTATAAGAAGACAACCTTAAATGAGGCTTAAATTGTTGATTCTATATGAAATATCGCTGTTTTCACACATTGCCATTTGTTTGATAAGCTTGGTTGGTTTTTGTATAATAAGTGCAAGAGGTGATCTTATGGATACAATTGAAACATTTTTGTCTTCAATGCAGGATGAAAATCAAAGAAATACACTGAAACAAGTGCTAGATTGGGTACAAACGACTTTTCCTAAACTCGAATCAAAAATCGCATGGAATCAACCCATGTTTACTGATCATGGAACATATATTATTGGTTTCAGTGTTTTTAAGAATAACTTTGCTGTTGGACCAGAACTAGTAACACTCAATCATTTTCGTGATGAAATCACAAAAAGAGGGTACACACATACCCAGCAATTGATTCGTTTTCCTTGGGATCAACCCATCGATTTCGATTTGTTAGACCAAATCATCAGCTACAATATTGAGACAAAAAAAGACTGCAAATCGTTCTGGAGAAAAGCATAAAATGCATTGTTTAATTTTTGTTGAAAATCGAGTTAAAAACGATATCTTTTTCATATAAATATGATAGAATTCTAATGGATATGAAAGGAGTGATGCTCGATGCAGAATATGCAAAAAAACTATAAGGGAAAACACTTGAAGAAGAACCAATTGAAACTTGCTCAAATGAATGGTAAGAAGATTGTTCGAAACAAGATTGCTAAGTAAATAGAAGGATAAAAAAAGACAAATCAATGTCTTTTTTTTCTGCAAAAAAACAGTTCATAAATATCCAAATGTGACACGATTGGTCTCTATAAATGAAAGTGAAATGAAAGATGACAAAAAGAAATCTAGGCGTAGATGAAACTGCTCATCGTCAATATCTGATACATGTATTGCACCTCAATGCTTTCTCTGAACTCTCAAAGAGGTTCTCAGAAACATTTGCCAAATGGTTCAGACCCCAAGCGAAGTAAGGGACTGATCCTTCTTACATCCGGTCAGATTGTACACCATTCAACCTTCATATAAGCAAAAAAGGCTTTAGGCTTTTTGTTTTTGTAAAGCAATTCCACTAATGAAGACTGTTTTCATGAATTGATTGAATTCGTGAATCTCAAAACCAGCTTCAATAAGTGAATCTTGATAGGATCGAGTTAAATTGCATCCTGATGCTACCCTTTTCCAAACAGGATTGATGAATTGAAAGAGGTTTCTTAAGAATCCGTGTTCTGGCAGGACATGTTCGATAAAGATGATTTGTCCACCCGGTTTCAGTACGCGTCGGATTTCATTCAATCCTTGTTGGACATCATGGACACTACAAAAAACAAGTGTGTGGACGATGGTGTCAAATCGATGATCTTCAAATGGAAGATTGGCTACATCCATTTCCATCAGATGAATTTGTTCGAGTTGCTTTTTTTTAATAGTCTTGGAGAGTTTCTGATCAGTGACTATCAGTTCATCAATTTGATCAAAATGATAGTAGGTAAGATTGGCACCTGTTCCAGACCCTATTTCCAATACGTTACCGTAAGCTTTTGGTATCAGTTTTTGTCTGTTTTTTCTAATCCCTCTTTTTTCAAGTGGAATCATGAAAAAATCATAAAATGATCGCATAGAATCACTTCCTTAACTTGATTATATCAACCGATCATAAGAATCAGTATGATAATGCTTTTTTGAAGATCCTTAGATTGATGGGATTCATAGCTTTATCTGTTCTTTTTAGAGTGGACTGTGCTAAACTGAATGTATAGAAATCCAAGGAGGTTTTCATATGGTTGTCGGTCATATTGATTCACTCGGAAAAAAAGTGATACTTAATCCTCAAGTACAAGGGACATCTGTTTCTGTCCTTGTTTCTCCTAAAGAAGGTTGGGAAGGTTATGTCATGCGCGTGTTCGAAGTTGAGCCTGGTGGATTCACACCTAAACATCAACATCCTTGGCCACATATCAATTATATTCTAGAAGGACAAGGAGATTTAATGATTAATGGTGAACATCATGAAATCAAACCAGGGTCATATGCTTATGTTCCAAAAGATACGTTGCATCAGTTTAAGAATCCAGGAGATCAGGTCTTCAAATTCATCTGCATTGTACCTGAAGAAGGGCATATCATTTAAAAAAAACACAACAATTGTTGTGTTTTATTTTTCTGATTCCAAAGTGCCATCCCAATTGAGATTCAGAGATTCATTGAGTTTAGAAAAGATCTTTTCAAACCACTTGACCAGTTTGGATTTTCTTAGTGTCCAATAGCTAAGTTCCGCAAGTGCGAGCCCCACAAGAAGATCGATAATATAGTGTTGTTTGAGGGTTTGAGTCGAGATGATGATTGAGATTGCTAAAACCCAGATGATTATTTTTGGAAGTAAAGGTGATTTTTTGATCATTCTTAGAGCAATCACAGCACTCCAAGCCATGATTGTATGCAATGAAGGTAATGCATTTCTAGGTCCGGCAGCATCATAAATGGAGATCACAAGGCGCTCTGTGAAGTTAAGATCAGCTCTAGGTGTTAAATAGTTATTGTTAAGGAATAAGCCACTGGTGACTCGCCATGATTCAACATCGGATTGAAAGAAAAAGTACCATAGACCACTGACTAGAAAGAGTACGATCAACATTGTGAATAAGGTATAAAAAGCTTCCTTTGATTGATAAGCAACATAGAAAAATGCACCAATCCAGAAAGGATAAGCTAAAACATAGGGATAGACTGTCCATTCCAAAAAAGGAACATGGATGTTAAAATTATATAATATGTAACTATAGTCTAGTCCAGGATTACCATAAGTCTCTGCATACCACTGATTTCCATAATAAGTGATAAAAAGGATGATAGCTGCAAATGTAAATGGCAATAATGCGTAAATAATTCTCTTCTTGTTCATCATAAAACCTCGCTATTCAAATTATAGCACAAAAGTTTTCATTGAAAAGCCCATTGATATTTCAAATGAATATTTGACCTTAAAACCATGGTTTCAATCCTAAAAGAACTATGATACTATAAAGATAGAAAAATAAACGAGGAGATATCAAATGAAGCAATTAAAGCAAGTGCTTGCAGATCACCAAACGAAAGCTGTATTGGATGTAGGAACTGGCGTTGGGAATTTTATTGGACTATTGAAAAGTATGGAATATCCATTTGAAAAAATCATAGGAATTGATACATCTAAAAAGGCTATTGAGATTGCAAACGACCATTTTTCTGAGGATCCAGGTGTCTCTTTCTTGGAAATGGATGCCAACCAGATGTCATTTTCTGACGAATCTTTTGATGTTGTATGCCTATCTAACTCACTTCATCACTTAAGTGATATCAAACATACATTAAGTGAAATGGAAAGGGTTTTAAAACATCAAGGGTTGATCATCATTCATGAAATGATCTCAGAACCATTGAGCAAAGCTCAAATCAGTCACAAATTAATACATCATTTCTCAGCTGAAATCGATCGCTATCATGGTATGACACATGGAGAAACCTATACAGTCAGTGAGATCAAAGAAATTCTTAACGAATATGTAAAAGTTGAATTAGTAAACTCATGGCCCATTGAACATCCTGAGACCTATCAGTTTTCACAACAAGATATCGACCAGATTATCGGTAGTATTGATCGAATGGTTGAAAGAATGGTTGATTCGACTTCGTATGTTTTATTTGAGAAAAAAGGACATGAGATTCAAGATTACATCAGAGCAAACGGGTTTGAACTTGCGACAGAGTGGCTATTTATTCTTGAAAAAAAGTGAGGATTAAAAGATGAAAGATCAAATTAAATTAAGCAAGCTCATCACCAATGATTACCTTATATTTGCTGGGGTTCTTACTGGAGTATTACTTTTAGCAATCTGTATATATGGGCTCATAGCTACCGTCAATGAAAATATCACCATAGCATATGTTTTTGGAGGAATTGCCATTGCAAGCATTGTGTTTTCATGTGCTAGATTCTTTGTCCTAGTCAATAGAGTCAAAAAAAGTGTTGAAGTCCAAGGTGTGGTCACTTCCATCTATTTTTACAGAAGTAGAGGTCGCGTATCACTTTCATACACTTTTGAAGGAACGTTGATTCAATCAGGTTCTTCCGTTGTTAGAAATGCAAAATCCAGAATGATTAAACCAAAGCAGACATTGAATTTAATCATTAATCCTGATAAACCAAAACAAGCAATGATTATTGATCTTTTCAAATAATCATAAAGGAACATTAAGAAAATCCATGCAGGATTTTCTTTTTTTCTAAGGTGCAAGATTTTTTATTGGTTCGTGTTTATAAATGATGGTATAATTGAATAAGACTAAATACTAAAGTATTTGTCTTGATTTATTTTTGGAGTATTCATGAAAAAAACGATTTATCTCATCATCCTATTTTCTTTCATACAAGGGATTATCCATAATCTAGGACATCCCGTCACTCCAGCATTCGTGTCAGGGCTGGGCATCCCCAATTATATGTTTGGTGTTTTTTTTGCCACCATGAGTTTTGGGTTGATGATTGGTGCGCCTATATGGGGTATCTTAGCAGATCATGGGCAGAAGAAAAAATATATTTTGATCGGACTTTTAATTTATAGTCTTGGACAATTCTTGTTCGGCTATAGTCATTATGCAGTTCTCATGGTCATCGTTAGATTCTTAAGTGGGTTTGGTGTCATCAGTGCTTCAACACTCATGATTAGTCATGTCATTGAAATATCAGAGATGAAAGATCGTGCAAGACATTTGGCTTATATAGCTGCAGCAGTGACACTTGGATCATCAATAGGGTATTTCCTTGGTGGGTTTCTTGCAACCAACGAACTTATGCGTGCGTGGTTCGGCACCATTGATTTGAGAAGAATCTTTTTGATTCAAGCACTTTTAAACACACTTTATGTCTTGTTTATTTTCATTGCTTTTAAGGAAGAGAAACATGAAGTTCATCTGAAAAGAAGACCTTCGGTCTTTCAAGGATTCAAGGAAGCTGCACATATCGAACCTGGTCTTTTGATCTTTTTGATATCATTAACATTCATCACGGTTGGTGCTACCAATCTGAATAAATATATGGATGTTTATTTCAATGAGCTTGGATTTAATCCCCAACAGTTAGGTACTTTCGTAATGGCAACCGGATTTGTCTCGTTATTCGCAAGTGTCTTGATAGTTCCTCTAGTTGCACGCATCAAGAGAATGTTAAGTCTGATTGCAATAATTCAAATCCTAAGTTCAGTGATTGTCTTTTATGTCTTCAGAGCACAACAATTTCTAATTGCTGCCTATACCGTTTATATGTTCTATATTATCTTCAAAACCATTTATCAACCTCTAGAACAGAACTATATTTCGCTTCATGCAAAAGAAGGTAAATATGGAACTGTTATGGGGATTAGACAATCGTTTGTCTCGATTGGAATGGTTATCGGTCCTTTGCTTGGTGGTGTTTTGTATGAAATCAAGCCACTGGTTATGTTTGATTTTAGTGGGATTATGTTTTTGATTGGTGCGATGTTATTGATTTGGGTTTTCCAGCTTGAAATCAAGAAACAAGTAAACACCAGATCGAGTGAATCCCTTATGGAAAGTGAGTTATTATGAATAGAGAGCAGATGCTAGGTGAATATGATGTTAAAAAACTATTGATCAAATTATCCATACCAGCCATGGTAGGGATGTTTGTCAATGCACTCTATAATTTTGTTGATACCCTTTTTGTTGCTCATGGTGTTGGAGAAGTTGCAATTGCAGGATTGGGATTTGCTTTTCCAGTTCAAATGATTATGACTGCAGTTGGTTTAATGATTGGCATCGGGAGTGCCTCTGTTTTTTCTAGAGCTTATGGCAGAAGAGATCGTGAGAAAATGTCACATGCTGTCAATACTGGATTGCGTATTGATTTCATTTTAGCCATCACCTTTGCTGCAATCGGACTCTTATTTATCGATAAGCTTTTGATTTTCTTTGGTGCAACTACATCAAATATTGATTATGCCAGACAGTATCTTTCAGTCATCTTATACGGATTGGTTCCTATGACGATGACCATGGTACTGAACAACTTAACAAGAGCAGAAGGCAGAGCAACACTAGCAATGGTAGCAATGATGGTTGGTACGGGTCTTAACATTATCTTAGACCCTATCTTTATCTTCGATTTCGGGTTTGGTCTTGGGGTTACTGGTGCTGCGATTGCAACCGTAATCTCTCAATCCATTTCATTTGTCTTTATTTTCATGTTTTCAATAGGCAAAAAATCATCTTTGATGATTAATTTAAAAGAGATCTTTCATATTGATTGGGACACTGTTAAAGAAACAGTTGCAGTCGGTATGCCGACTTTTCTTAGAAACGCAATTGGGGCATTTTTGGCGATTATCATCTTCAGACTGATCAAAGCTTATGCTGTTGAAGTCGATTTATATCAATCCATCTATACTGTCATCAATCGTGTCATCAACTTTATTTTCATGCCGGGATTTGGGATTGTCCAAGGGATGGTTCCCATCGTTGGATTCAATTTTGGTGCCAAGCATTATAAGAGGCTTAAAGATGTCATTGTTTTTGCAACCAAAATCATCATTACCTATTTCGTCATGGGCTTTGTGTTTGTTCAGTTGTTTGCAAAAGGAATCTTCGTGATTTTTTCATCGACACAAGATCGATTCTTCATAACATATGGTGCAGAGGCATTTAAGATTATCTCGATTGGATTCCTACTTGTCGGATTTCAGATTGTCGTTAGTGCAATCTTCCAAGCATTTGGATATCCCTTAAGGGCATTGATTGTAACGATATCCAGACAAGTCCTCTTTTTCATTCCTTTATCGTTTCTGTTCTCATCTATTTGGGGAGTCAAAGGTATTTGGTATGCATTCTTCTCAGCTGATCTTTTGTCAGGATTGATCAGCATCCTACTCTTACTCATTGAAATGAAGTCAATCAATGGTATGATTTTAAACAATATCAATGAATCATCTGCACTTTCTTAGCAGGTGATTTTTCTTTAGGCATAGACCATAAAATGTCCTTCGTGTCAAAAAGTGTGAAAACATGTTTTTTTCTTGAACTCTTGTTGATATAAAAGCGCTTTCATGTTACAATGTTTTTGGATAATAGCGTTCATATTTGTTTGAAATGAAAAAACAATTTTCAACACATTGGATATGATGACATCAGCGTGGTGCAATCATAGATTGAACTACAGAAGGCAAAGCTCATCTTTTCGAAAAAAGGAGTTATTTTTTATGTCTCTTGAAGCAAAGAAACAGACGATTCATGTACCTGAAGTTTTCTTACCTATTCCTGAAATCAACTACAACAAATGGGCAGTTGTTGCTTGTGACCAATTCACAAGTCAACCCGACTATTGGGAACAATTGCGTGCACATGTAGCAGATGATCCTTCAACCTATCATCTCATTCTTCCTGAAGTCTACCTCGAAGATATGAACGATCAAACGATTGAAAAGATTAATCAAACCATGATTGAGTACGTTGAAAAGAAATATTTCAAGTCTGTTGGGCATGCATTTGTTCTGGTTGAACGTACGACGATTTTAAACAAAAAAAGACTTGGATTGATTTTGACTGTTGATCTGGATCAATATGATTATGAACCAGGTAGCAAGTCGATGATCAGAGCTACAGAAAAAACCATCGTTGAGAGAATACCACCAAGAGTTCGGATTAGAGAACATGCATTATTTGAATTATCCCATGTCATGTTGCTTGCGGATGATCCTAAACTCAAGATCATTGAAACGCTTTATGCGAAAAAGGATCAATTTCCACTCTTGTATGATTTTGAACTCAACATGCAAGGTGGTCATTTGAGAGGTTATGAGGTTCTAGAGACACAACCCATCATAGAACAATTTAACAAATTGGTGCGTGATCCAAAAAATCCTTTGATGTTTGTTGCTGGAGACGGGAATCACAGTTTAGCGACTGCCAAAGCCCATTGGGAACGACTTAAAAAAGATTTGAATGCTGATGATAAGGAAAATCATCCGGCACGCTATGCACTGGTTGAGATTGTGAATATCTATGATGAAGGATTGAACTTTGAAGGCATCCATCGATTATTACTTAATGTCAATGATGATTTTTTGATTGGATTGTTCCATGCCGTCGATAAAGAAGACGAAACATGGATTTACAAAAACGATACAGAAAAAATCCCATTCTATATTCCCAAAAACACAGCAAAAGCCTATGAACAGATTCAAAACTATATTGATCTTTACATGGAAAGACATCCTCAAGTCACCATCGATTATATCCATGGTGACCAAGAACTGATTGAACTTTGCAAAAAACATCCTAAAAGCATCGGCATCAAGATGCCTGCATTAGAAAGAGGCAGTTTGTTTCCATTTATTGAAAAAGGGAAAGTCTTGCCAAGAAAATCATTTTCTATGGGATGTGCTACAGCGAAAAGATATTATTTAGAAAGTCATTTCATTCAAAATATAGATCCATTGAAAGGAGAAACGAAATGAAAAGAATTTATAATTTTTCCGCAGGACCTGCAATCTTGCCAGAAGCAGTCTTGAGGGAAGCAGCAGCAGAAATGCTTGATTATCAAGATTCTGGCATGTCTGTCATGGAAATGAGCCACCGATCAAAGATATTTCAACAAATCATCGATGATGCTGAAAAAGATTTAAGAACATTGCTTCAAATTCCTGAAAATTATAAGGTGCTCTTTTTACAAGGTGGTGCAACCACACAATTTGCAATGGTTCCCATGAACCTCATGAAAAAAGGCAAAGCTGATTTCATCATAACAGGGAACTGGGCAAACAAAGCCTATGAAGAAGCGTCCAAATATGGTGAAGTTAGAGTCATTGCTTCTTCAGAAGACAAACAATTTTCATATATACCAGATTTGAAAAATCTGGAAATTGATCAAGATGCCGATTATATTCATATTTGCGAAAACAATACGATTTTCGGAACAACATATCATGAACTGCCTGATACCAAAGGTAAAGTGCTTGTTTCAGATGCATCATCTAATTTCCTTTCTCATCCGATTGATGTATCAAAATATAGATTGATCTTTGCTGGAGCACAAAAGAATGTTGGGCCTGCTGGAACTGTCATCGTCATTATTCGTGAAGACTTAATCAGAGAAGATATCAAGCCTGATACACCAATCATGCTCAGATATGACATCCAAGCAAAA
>QKIB01000083.1 GCA_003249785.1 Acholeplasmatales bacterium | reverse complement strand
GACATCGCTCAACTTATATCCAGCATGCTTCATCATCTGTTCATAATCAAACCCAATACCAATAAATTCGAATTGGCCGTAATTGAGTTTAAGTGCCTTTTTCATGATCTCGTTTTTTCTAGACATCACATCTTGATAGGAGTTACTCATTTTCAAGTTCCTCCGTTTCTTTCATGATGATGTGTTTGACTTCTTCAAGTGTTTTGACATAATGTCCAAAACTATGAGAAAAATAAGGATCTGAGGCAATTAAACTCCCTGACTCTTTTCTTCCGCTTGATGTTATGATATCAACACGATCACCAATTTCAGCATCATGCATCAAAGATCCTTTGACACGCATTTCGAAAGGAACACCCTTGGTATCTGCTGGCAGATTGGATGCTCGATTTTCCCTAGATAGGACATTTTTATAAATTTGAACGACTGAATGCTTTTTGACCATTTGCTAACCTCTCATTTCATAGAAAAAAGAACACAAACTTGTAAGCGCTTACTCTATTAATAGAATAACATTTTATGTCTTAATTGTATAGAGAAACCATCACTAAAAAAGAAAAAATAGGAAATCATAAAGGATTTCCTATAGGTTTTATGTCTCTATTAAGTCTCGCATATCACCAATGATGGCTCTGGGTACTGGTAGATCAATCATCGTCTTCAATCCGGAACGTGCATTAATGACATGAGGAATCATGTTCACACACATCGCAATCGTACCGATTCCACCTTGAATTTCTGGTGTGATTGACATGTTGATATTGGGGATGCCTTTAATTTTGATATAATCTCCGGTTTGAACACCTGCCATTTCTGGTTCGATCTGTTGAGGATGTATCATATCGATGAAGACATCACCATTGATGAGTCCCTGTCCGGTCATATTAATACCTGCTAGATTACCAGCTAAAGCCTCACCATATTTGCTCTGTCGATCAACTTCAGTAATGATAGGTTCCATCTGTTGATTGAAGTCGTCAAGTTTAACGCCTAATGCATCAGCAATCATATAGGTGCTTTCTTTAAATCCGACATGTCCTGCCAGTTTATGATCCATCACTCTTCTGTGATATTCTCCTAAGGTGATGCCAACACCTTGCTCATGCATGACCGTAGGTCCGAATGGGGAAAGGCTATTGACTCTTTTGGCTTCAATATGTTCGACCTCTGCCATGGTTCCGGTTAAAGCGATGACAAGTAAGTCCATGACGAAACCTGGGTTAATCCCCGTTCCTAAAACTGTAACATTATAGGCTTTGGCAAGATTGTCAATTTGTTTTGCTAAAACGGGTTCATTGGCATAAGGATATGCCATCTCTTCAGCTGTAGAAATACAATTCATTCCGTGAATGACAACTTTTTGAATTTTTTCAAATGCATCTTTAACAAAACTGTCTGTGCATAATAAAACAACATCTGCTTGATTTGAAGATAAGACAAGATCAATATTAGGTTCAATCAGAACAGGTTCATGATCTGTTTCAACTTTAAGAATCTCAATGAAGTTTTTTCCAGTAAATTCCGGGTTCAAATCACAAATTCCAACGATTTCAACACCTTTTTTATAAAGGAGCATTTCGGCCATGCCACGTCCCATGGCTCCGAATCCCCAAATAATGACTTTTAGTTTTTCCATTTCAACACCTCTTATAATTCATCGAATACCCGAGCTAAGGTAAATAGATAATCAGATAATCGATTGACATATTCCATCGTGTGTGGATTGATTTCCTGTTCCAAATTCAATTCAACAAGTTCTCTTTCTGCTCTTCTGATGGTCACTCTGGCAAGATTCAGCCAAGATGCAGCGAGTGTCTGATCGAGTTTGATGAATTTTGTCAATGGTTGTAATTTTTGATCATAGAAATCAATTCTTGATTCCAACCAAGTCACATCTTCTAATTTTGTAATCTTCTTTTCTGTCTTGTTGAGTGCAATTTCATAACATATATTGAACAAGTGATCATGAATTTGATTGATCTCATCTTTGATGGCAGAATCATCAATGGCATGTTTACTCATCAAGAGAAAAGCCATGGCTTCATCCATTGCGCCATTGACGGAAATCGGCAAATCTGATTTTTTGACACGCTTTGTCAAAAGATCTGTTTGTCCCATATCGCCTCTTTTGGTATAAATTTTCATAGGAAACCTCCTGATTGGATACTTCTATTTTACCATAGACTTAGATGAATTCACTGGTTGTGCTTTGCTTTGATGTGCTTTTCCTTCAGTGCATGAACGGCAAAACTAGCAACATCAAACGCATATTTTTTGGAACCAAATCCAGCATCATATCCCAATTCCTTGGCTAATCCATGATTGATTCTAGCGCCTCCGATGATGACAATGAACTGATCTCTTTTATCTTCAGCTTCCAAAAGTTCGATGAAACTGGTCAAATTCTGAATATGAACATCTTTCTGGGTCACAGTCTGACTGATTAGAATAACATCTGCTTTTGCTTCTATTGCTTTTTCCAAAAGGGTCTCATTTTCAACTTGACCACCTAAATTAATCGCATTGATGCCTTTGTAGCGTTCCAATCCATAATTGCCATTGTAGCCTTTCATGTTCATAATGGCATCAATGCCAACCGTATGAGCATCCGTTCCTGTGGATGCACCAATAAACACCAAAGGTTCACTAAAGTTTTCATCGATGAATTGTTCGATTTCTTCTTTACTCATGGATTTGTTTTCAACTTCAACAACTGAAATCTGATCCAAATTGATTTGATGCTCTACAGTGCCGTATAAAATGTAGTAGCTAAATCCATCAGATAACGCTTCACTATGAACAACTGCTGGATCATGCAATCCCATCTTGAGTGCCATTTGTTTCGCTGCTTCTTCACCAAAAGCATTGCATGGAACAGGTAAAGAAAAACTCATCTGGACTTTGCCGTCATTCATCGTGTCTCCATAAGGACGTATCAGTTTTTTATGCATGATGTCCCTCCTTGAGTGCATCGATGAAATAGTCGATGACTGGATTTTCATATGTAACATTCTTAAGGATAACACCAGAAAGACCCTTGCCACCATCTTCATGTCTGGAGATACCGGCAAACGTTCCTTTTTCGAGTGTTTTGAACAATCCTTCTTGATCAATCTCAGCGAGCAATTCAAGGGCACGATCCAAAACGTCTTGTGCACGCTTGACAATCAATCCGTCTGGACGATAAGTTATTTCATTTCCAAAGTCCTTAAACGCTTTTTCAATATAGGATGCATTATTTAAGGCAACC
>QKIB01000058.1 GCA_003249785.1 Acholeplasmatales bacterium | reverse complement strand
GTTGATGATGGGTGCATCAGCTTTGTAATCATCTTCAGGACGGTTCAAGACGCGTTCAAATTCAAGATCAAGTTCATGCCAGAAGATAACTTCATCTTCAGATTCAATTTTGATTCCTGTTTGAGAGTCGTTTCCTCCTCCTTGCCCCCCTGCCATTGTAGTGCTACCAGTACTCGTTCCGCCAGATGCGGCAGTTTGTGAACTAAGTGTAATATCGGTACTACCTTTTCCAGTTCGTTTGGAAATGAGATAGTCCAGTTGAAATGTTTTAGTAATCAAATATGAAATTTTTAATACGTTATTATCAAGAGTGTAGGTAAGATTGTTTTCTACTAATACGATGTTTAAAACTTCATCGATAGTAAGATTTTTCAGTGTGGTTTTCTGAAGATTTCTCTTAATTATTTTTTCAGCTTCAGGATCTGCAATGACGATACTGTAATCACACTCATTACTCAGTTGATCAACAAATTCTTCAATTGTGATACCTTTTGCAGAGGTAATACTGAAGAGTTGATACGCGCAATCAGCATGACTTATGCTTGCAAGCAAAAAAGGTGTCAGAATCGCTAAGGCGGTTTTCGTGGATTGTTTGCGTAAAAATCGTGTCATTGAGATGTCCTATCGTGTAGTGATTTTTATTTTATCGTTTTTAGGGTTGACAAATAGACGTGTTTTTTTCTTTTTATCGGTTAATACGACAAAGTCTTCTTCTATAGCAACTAATTTACTGTCTCGAACCTGATCATCAAGCTGATACCAAATACCATTGATGTAAGCAGTTTGATTTATGATCGCTTCCAATATTAACGGTTTAAGATTGAGTTTACGATCTGATTTTGCTGATGCAGTTACAGAAATACTTTTATTCGGTTGTGATGGATCACTCTTGGGCTCTTCAAATTTGATGGGATCTTTGAGTAAATTGATGTAATCATTGCTAATGCCGCTGCGCTGCGGTTTTATAGAGTTGATCTGTTCGTCAACCCACGCAAGACGCGTATCTGTAGCAACTAATGTTGATACCAAAAAGAGCAGAGATAAGGTTAATGTTTTCATTAGTAACTGATCCCCCAGACTGAAATCTTCAGATCTGCAGTTAAGACTTCTGTAGCTTCGACATTCATGTCATGTAAATCGACAACCAAAAAGCTTTGTTCGAGATGATTGATGAATGTCAGTAAATTTTTGTAGGAGGCATTAGCCCTGATACTGATATCGAGGACATGCCCGAATGTTTGATTGGAATCAGCGATACTATTGCTAAGTTCAAGTAGATGTATTTTATCTGTTTTTGCATGTCTGGATATAGAGTTGATGTACTCCCCCCAAGTCTGTTCGTCATAGTAGAGTTCAGAGATTTTTTCTATCTGAAATTTGATATACTCGTTGTCTTCTTGAGATTGTGCTAATTGCTGCTTGTATGTTTCGGTTTGGCTTTCGATAACAGTAATTTTAGCAGGAGGATTTATATTCAGATAATTTTGATCTACTGCAATTTTTCCCTGTATATCGATGACTTTGCTATGACTCGTTTTAAAACCTTTTTCTGAGCTTTCCCAAAACAGAAAATAAGAAAGTGCAAAAAGTCCTGCAAAGATCATGACATATATCATCAAAATCTCTTTTTCCTCTTTTTCTGCAAACGCAGAATCAATTTTATAAAGATAGTTTTCCAGTAAATGTGTCATCGAAGAACTGCCTTAAGCTCACTCGTATACAGCGCTTCTTTCTCAGCAAATGTGATTTTATCCATGCTGAAATCATAGCTTTTAGAACGGTTGGTTGTGAGATATTTTAATAGATCTGTTAGTTGTTTATCATCTTTGGCGACAAGTGTGAATAAAAAACTTCTTTGTGTTACTGAAGGTTCCTGATAAGAAATTTCCTTAATGTTGACGTCATATCGATTAAAGTCATTCGTAAAATAAGCAAGCTGTTTCGCCTTCATGGGATAGTTGACTTTGACATCATGAATTTTCAGGAGGGTGTTTTTACTTTTTTGGTATTCCTGCAGTTCGTCATTGTAAAGCGTCTCGTATCTTTTCTGATCAGCCAATTTAATATTTATCAAAGCCTCACGTTCAACTTTTTGATTATGGAGTTCCCTGTATTCATTTGAAAGAATATTAAAATGCATGTCTTCCGTATATTGAAGTGTCCAATAGGTCACAGGATAGAGCATGGCACCAACAAGCGATGCTGCTGTCAGCATGATTATTTTGCCACTTTGGCGTTTGACAAAGGGAGGAGGACGATGATACTCAGTAAAATTGCAATTATAACGTTCAGTTGCATCGAGCTGTGCAAACAGATGCATAAGTGCATGAATCTGATCAGGTCTATTCCCTTCGACAGTGAATCCATAATTGAAGTCAAACAAAGAAGAAGGGAGCCCCAGATAGGTTTGGGCGTATTCATCAAGTCCGGTGATGGAGCCAATAAGGGATCCAATATAAACATGATCCACTGATTCTATTTCGAATGCGCGTTTTGCGTAAGTAAGAACGTCATTAATATGCAAAAACAGTTCGCCGAAGAGCTTGATGAGATATTTTTGGTATTCCGGGTTTGGAAGACCGATGCCATTTTCGGATATGGATGCCAAAAACTGTTCATAGCCTATCTGCTCACCGATTAGTTCAACAAAACGCTCATGCATTTGTCTGAAAGAGTATTTCAGCGATTTTGTATAAAGGAAGTTTTGATCATCATAGATAGTCAGGG
Organism: Acholeplasmatales bacterium; assembly: GCA_003249785.1. Taxonomy (GTDB): domain Bacteria; phylum Bacillota_I; class Bacilli_A; order Acholeplasmatales; family Acholeplasmataceae; genus Peloplasma. The sequence continues at coordinate 527 of QKIB01000058.1, read as the reverse complement.
AAGCATCATTCTCTTGGAAGTAGATAAAAATGTGTAAACCCGTATCATGAATCAACTCACGTTTATAGAGTGCCTGGAAAAGTAAAGGGATAGGAACAATCTGATCGAGATAATTGATCTGTTCAACGACTCCTTTAAAATCCTCTTCAAGAGTGATAGGGTCTACAATAAATACATGATAGTATTTGTCACTGTCATCTGTTGCATGCGTTGCTTCAATAAACTGGATTTTATATTCGACAGCCATATCCAGAGCAAGTTCGTCATAAACTTTATTTTCAAGAGCGTCGTACAGGTCTTCTTCCGGAATATTTTTACTGACTCCAACCATAGCTGTAATGAAGCTTTTGGTATTGATAAAAGAGATGGCGTACTGTGTTTTGCTGAAGAGTGGTTTCTTCTCTTCGGCAATATGCTGACCTGAACTGGTAAAGTAGATGTTACGATAAGGATTGACAGAGATAATACTTGAGAAAAGGTTGCTGCTTTGGCTCATGTGTCCTCATCTTTTAATTGAAAGATAACGG